>NZ_QOBB01000020.1:0-60917 GCF_024704855.1 Burkholderia sp. HAN2018
CACGACGAGCGCCTGGTACGCGGACGGCAGCACGCGCGCCATCCAGTCGCCGGCCTTCGCGTCGCGGCCGATCAGCACGCGGCGCTTGTTCTTGCGCACGCCCGCGAGGATCGTGCGCGCGGCATCGTCGGCGGTCGTGATGAAGAACTTCTCGAACGTGTCGCGGCCTTGCTGCTCGCTCGCGACCATGAAGCCAACCATGTTCTTCGACACGCGGCTCGCCTGCGCGATGTTCGTGCGGATGCCGCCCGGATGCACGCAGGTCGCCGATACACCGCACTTCATCATGTCGAGTTCCTGGCGCAGCGATTCGGTGAAGCCGCGCACCGCGAACTTGGTCGCGTTGTAGCCGCTCATGCCCGGTTGCGCGAAGATCCCGAACAGGCTCGACGTGTTGATCACGTGGCCGTCGCCCGATGCCTTCAGGTACGGCAGGAATGCCTTCGTGCCGTGCACGACGCCCCAGAAATTGATGTTCACGATCCACTCGAGATCGTTGTAGTCCATCCCTTCGATCGTGCTCGACAGCGCGACGCCCGCGTTGTTGAAGATCAGGTTGACCTTGCCGTGTTCTTTCGCGGTGTCGTCGGCCCACGCGAACATCGCATCGCGCTCGCCGACGTCGAGCACGCGCGTCGAGACACGCACGTTCGGCGCGATCGTACGGACGATCCGTTCGGTTTCGGCGAGGCCGACGCCGTTCTTGTCGGAGAGCGACACGTGGCAGCCTGCCTGTGCGAGCTGGATCGCGAGCGAGCGGCCCATGCCCGAGCCGGCACCGGTGATCGCGGCGACCTTGTTGGCGAAATCTCTCATGTCGGTTGCTCCTTGTCTGGCTCAGGCCGCTTCGGCGGAAGTCGAAGCAGCAGCGGCAGCGGCCGGCGCGGCGGCGGGCCGCGCCGTGGTGTCGAGTTGCGGCGCGCGATACGCGTGGTAATCGGCGATCGAGAAATGCGCGGTCGCCTGGCGGAAGCGCCACGTGAAGCCCGGCCACAGCGTGGTGTTCTTGCCGGTGCGCGGATCGAGGTACCAGCTCTTGCAGCCGCCCGTCGACCAGATCGCCTTTTTCAGCTTGCCCTGCAGGTCGCTGTTGAATTGCGCCTCGACGAGCGGACGCACCTCGATCGCATCCGCGCGTTCGCGACGCATCGCCTGCAATGCGCCGAGGATGTACTCGATCTGCGACTCGATCATGAACACCATCGAGTTGTGGCCGAGGCCCGTGTTCGGGCCGACGATCATGAAGAAGTTCGGGTAGCCGGGCAGCGTCGAGCCGAGATACGCGTGCGCGCCGTCGCGCCATGCGTCGACGATGTCGAGCCCGCCGCGGCCGATGATCGCGCCGCGCGGAAACGGATCGGCTACCTGGAAGCCGGTGCCGTAGATCAGGCAGTCGACTTCATGGCGGCGGCCGTCGGTCGTCACGACCGCGTCGGCTTCGATGTGGTCGATGCCGGTCGTGATCACGTCGACGTTCTTGCGCGACAGCGCCGGGTAGTAGTCGTTCGAGATCAGCACGCGCTTGCAGCCGAGCGTGTAGTTCGGCGTGACGGTCTTGCGCAGCTCCGGATCGGGAATCTGCTTGCGGATGTGGCGCAACGCGAGCTTCTGCACGTTCTTCATCAGCGACGGATGGATCGCGAAGCCGAGCACGCGCGATTCGAGCATCCAGTAGATGCCGCTGCGCACGGCCTTCTGCGTGAACGGCAGCGTACGGAACAGCCACTTCTCGAACCCGGTCAGGTTGCGGTCGGGCTTCGGCATGATCCACGGCGGCGTGCGCTGGAACAGCGCGAGTGTTTTCACGCGCGGCGCGATCTGCGGCACGAACTGGATGGCGCTCGCGCCGGTGCCGATCACCGCGACGCGCTTGCCTTCGAGTGCATAGTCGTGATCCCAGTGCTGCGAGTGGAACGCGCGGCCCTTGAAATTCTCGACGCCGGGAATCGACGGCAGCGCGGCGCGCGACAGGCCGCCCATCCCGGACACCAGCACGCGTGCCGACAGCCGCTTGCCGTTCGCGAACGTGAGGCGCCAGCGTTGCGCGGCGTCGTCGTATTCGGCGCGCTGCAGTTCGTGGTTCAGGCGCAGGTGCGCGCCGATCCCGAAGCGCTGCACGCAGTCTTCCAGATACGCGCGGATCTCCGGCTGCGGCGCGAACATGCGCGTCCAGCGCGGGTTCGGCGCGAACGAGAACGAATAGACGTGCGATTGCACGTCGCATGCACACCCGGGGTAATGATTGTCGCGCCACGTGCCGCCGACCGACGCGGCCTTCTCGAGGACGACGAAGTCGGTCACGCCTGTTTGCCGCAGGCGGATCGCCATCCCGAGGCCGGCGAAGCCGGTGCCGATGATGGCGATGTCGATGGTTTCGTCCAGGCCGTCGTGGCCGGGCGGACCGAAAGGCAGCGTACGAGCATTCATCCGGGTGTCTCCGATTTGGCTCATTTTCGAATGTTACATTGTTTGATGTAACGATAGTGGGTGAACCCGGAAACCGCAAGAGGCTAGAAGCGGCGCTCTAAGGGCCGGAAGCCAGGCTGGAAAAGGCTGAGCGGGGTTTGGAACGGGCCGGTTCCCGCATCGCGGGATGCGCGGAAAGGGCCGTCGGCGGGGCGAGAGAGGGAGCGCACGAGACCGCCGGCGTGCGGCGGTCTGTTTGAAACGGTATCAGGGACGGATCGTTCGGGCGGCCGTCTCATGGAAAACCCCGGCCACGATCGTGACCTGCGCGAGCGCGTAGAGGCCCCAGATCAGGTACTCGATGCCCGGAAAGCCGCCGAGGAAACGGCCGACGCCGATCAGCGTATCGGAGCCGACGAAGATCAGGCTGCCGACGGCCACCAGCGGGCTGTGCGTGCGGGCCGCGAGCGCGAAGCTCGCCATCACGCAGAGCACGAGCATGTAGACGGCGACGGGCGCGAGCAGCTCGCCGAGGTGCGGGAAGAACGCCACGTAGAACGCCGGGGCGGCGATCCACAGCCCGACGAGCGCGACGACGCGCCAGCCGTGCGGCCGTGCGCGCCAGCGCATGAAGATCGCGCAATAGCACAGGTGCGTGAGCAGGAACGCGCCGAGGCCGAGGACGAACGACAGCGGCCAGTCGGGCAGCGCGAGCAGCACGTCGCCGAGCACGGCGGTCACGAGCGCCGCACACAGCCACGCGCGTTCGCGCGCCGCGCCGCAGGTGCTGCCCGCCGCGAGCAGCAGGATGCCCATCGCGGCTTTCGC
This sequence comes from Burkholderia sp. HAN2018, assembly GCF_024704855.1. Lineage (NCBI taxonomy): Bacteria > Pseudomonadati > Pseudomonadota > Betaproteobacteria > Burkholderiales > Burkholderiaceae > Burkholderia > Burkholderia sp. HAN2018. Next base: position 3,235 of record NZ_QOBB01000020.1, read on the forward strand.
GGCGGCCTGGCCGGGATAGGGGGCGGCAGCGAGCGACAGCCCGTACAGCAGCGCGGCGACGACGGCGAGCGGCCAGAGCCGGCGGTAGGTGGCGGGAAGCGTGGCGATCAAGGCGGGTGTCTCCGGTTTGTTGTTGTCTGCGGTGGACGGCGCACGGTCGAGGGCGCTGCTGCCGGCCATTATCCGGAAGAACGGGCGCGGGAAAACCGGCGAATCCTTCTAGGACGCGGCAGGCAGGGGACGCAAAGGCGCCTGGCAGTAGCCGTGGCGATCGGGCGTTGCCGCGCGTACGACGGGCGAACGCCTTCACCCGGTTTCTTCGACGTGTTGCCCCGGTCGAGCCGGGGCAACGACATCAATTCGGCTTGTTATGATCGCCGCGGTATTGACGTTGTCGTTGTTCCGCCCGGCCGCGTGACAGGATGCGCAAGCCGGTGCGTGCCCGATGAATCCATGCCGTGCCCGCTCCGCGCGCCGATGCAACGCGGCGCGGGCCGGCCCCCACGAAAAATGGTCCGACCATGACCGAACTTCTCCATGGCGACGGCGCGATCCGTCGCACGACGCCGTACGGCTCGTCGATCGAAAACACCTATGCGGGCGTGCTGTCGTTCATGCGCCGCAACTATTCGCGCACGCTCGACGGGGTCGACGTCGCGATCTCCGGCGTGCCGCTCGACCTCGCGACGACCTATCGCTCCGGCGCGCGGCTCGGCCCGGCCGCGATTCGCGCGGCGAGCGTGCAGCTCGCGGAGCTTCACCCGTATCCGTGGGGTTTCAACCCGTTCGACGATCTCGCGGCCGTCGACTACGGCGACTGCTGGTTCGACGCGCACAACCCGCTGTCGATCAAGCCCGCGATCGTCGAGCATGCGCGCACGATCCTGCGCTCGGGCGCGAAGATGCTGACGCTCGGCGGCGACCACTACATCACGTATCCGCTGCTGGTCGCGCACGCGGAGCGCTACGGCAAGCCGCTGTCGCTGATCCATTTCGACGCGCACTGCGATACGTGGGCCGACGACGATCCGGACAGCCTCAATCACGGGACGATGTTCTACAAGGCTGTGAAGGAAGGGCTGATCGATCCCGCGACGTCGGTGCAGGTCGGCATCCGCACGTGGAACGACGATTTCCTCGGCATCGAGCGGCTCGATGCCGCGTGGGTGCACGACCACGGCGCGCGCGCGGCGGTCGAGCGGATCGTCGACATCGTCGGCGCGCGGCCCGCGTACCTGACGTTCGACATCGATTGCCTCGATCCGGCGTTCGCGCCCGGCACCGGCACGCCGGTCGCGGGCGGGCTGTCGTCGGCACAGGCCCTCGCGATCGTGCGCGCGCTCGGCGCGATCGACCTGGTCGGTGCGGATGTGGTCGAGGTGGCACCTGCGTACGACCACGCGGACATCACGGCGATCGCGGCCGCGCATGTTGCGTGTGACTTGCTGTGTCTGTGGCGGCAGAAGAAGGTGGCGGGGGCGCTGAAGTAAGCAGGCATGCCGGGTATGCGCGTGCCGACGGCGCGCGCACGTTGTCGGCTCGATGCGCGGTGTGCCGATGGCCGTTTGCATCCGGTGGATTCGGCAAAGGGCCATCGGGGAATTCCGTGGAAGGTCCTTGCCGATCCGTTGGCGACATCCGCGAAACGTCAGCGGGTGGCTGCCTCCGTCCGCCGGCGAGGCATTCGCGTATCACCGATGTTGCGTGCCCGCGGCATCGAGCAAAAAGCTATCGATTCCTGAAGAAAGCGGAAAGCATGTCGTCTGCCGGAGCAGCACGGTGCGGCGTCGCTCGCTGCTTTCCCGATCGTCCGCGGGATCGCGCGCGATCCGGCTCGACGCCGGTGCCAACCGGCCATGTCCCTGTATAAACCGCACGCGGCCGGATGAGATCGGATTGCGCGCGCTGCTCGAGCCCGTGCGCGATCCAGCCGATCGAGCGGCCCAGTGCGAACAGGCCGAATGCGGCACCGACGGGAAGCCGCAAATGTCTGCGCAGTGCCACCAGCGCGAGATCCACGGAGGGCTTCTGGCCGGTGAGCGCGCTCCCTGCATCGAGCATCCTGTTCCACTGAGGGTGGCGCGGCAGGATTCGCGACAACAGATACGTCGCGCGCACGTCGCCGTCGGGGTAGAGCGAATGTCCGAAGCCCGGCAAGCCGTCACCCCGGGCGAGACGCTCGCTCATTTTCCGTTCGACATCCTTATTGCCGATTTCATCCCACAGTGCTTCGCCGCGCGCCGTGGTGGCGCCGTGACGTTCGCCCGACAGGCCGGCCAGGCCGCCGACCACGACGGCCCGCAGGCTCGCGTTCGTCGACGCAATGCACCGGCCCGTGAAGCTCGACGCGTTCAGTTCGTGATCCGCGCACAGCACGAGCGCCGCCCTGATCAGCTCGGCGCCCGCGGGCCCGACACCCCACGCCCGCGCGCATTGCACGTGGACGGGGGCCGTATCGATCCGGGTGCGCAGCAGGCATGCCGCCAGAATCCGCACGAGATCGCCGCAGCCCTGTGCGTGACGATCGGACGATTGCTGCCAGATCGCCGTCGGCGCGTCCTCGCTCGCGACGGTGAAGAGCGGCAGCAGTGCCTGCTCGGCACGTTGGTCGCCGTAGTGCCTGAAGAGCGTTCGCAGCACCGCGGGCGTAGCGGGGACGTGGCGGCCGAAAGCGGTCTGCTCGTCGCATCGCCATAGCAGCGCCGCGACTTCCTCGAGGCTCGCACGGCTCGCGAGATCGAGCGCATCCGTACCGCGATAGAAGAGCCGGCCGCCGTCGATCAACGTGATGCTCGATTCGAGCACCGGGGCGCCCCAGTTCAGCGCGGCCTTTGCCACTTCCTTCGGCTTGCGGCCTCGTGCGCGTTGATCCGCGAGCCGGTCGACGTCGGCCGCGAGGTAGCGGCTTTCACGGTGGCTGCCGCCGGGTTCCGCGCGAAGCAGGCCGCGGCTGACGTACGCATAGAGCGTTTGCCGCGAGACGCCGAGCCTTGCCGCGGCGTCGGTCGAATTCAGGTAGTTCGACATCGTGCGCAGAGTGAATCGTTCGACAGGTTGATCAGGATAATCAACGTTGACAGCAAATGCGAGCGAGACGATCTTTGCGTCACCTAATTCATGCGAGGCGAACATGGGTGTCGATCAAATATCGCGGGAACGGGCCGCGGCCGACGAGGATCGGGTGTCGCACCATCTGCGGACGTTCTGGCTGGCGGCCGGCGGCTCTCCGGCGTTTCTCGAATCGTGCAGCTTCAGCGGCGCGGGAGAACTCGTCTCCGCGTTTCGCGTAACCGACATGGCCGCGGCGGCAATCGGGGCGGCGGGGACGTCCGTCGCCGAATTGCTGCATGCGTCGGCGGGAACGTTGCCGGCGGTACAGGTCGACCGGCGCATGGCGTCGCTGTGGTTCGGCACGTCGCTGCGTCCGCAGGGCTGGACGATGCCGCCTCAATGGGATCCGGTGGCCGGCAACTATCGGGCGCGCGATCGCTGGATCAGGTTGCACACCAACGCGCCGCATCATCGACTGGCCGCGTTGTCGGTACTCGGCTGTGCCGCCGATGCGGAATCGGTCGCGCAGGCGGTGAGTCGCTGGGATGCCGGTGCGCTCGAGGCGGCGATCGTCGAGCGTGGCGGGTGTGCCGCGGCGATGTACTCGGCGCAGGAGTGGGCCGGGCATCCGCAGGGGCAGGCGGTCGCAGCTGAACCTTTGCTGCACGTTCATTCCGCGACGGATGCCGTCGCGCACGCCTGGCGGCCTTCGAGTGACCGGCCGCTGCGCGGCATTCGCGTGCTCGACCTGACGCGCATTCTCGCCGGTCCCGTGGCGACACGATTTCTTGCCGGCCTGGGGGCCGAGGTGCTGCGCATCGATCCGTACGGCTGGGAAGAGCCGGGTACGGTGCCCGAAGTCGTTCTCGGCAAGCGCTGTGCGCGGCTGAACCTGAAGGATGCCGCGGATCTCGATACGCTCAGGCAGTTGCTGCGCCGCGCGGATATCGTCGTGCACGGTTACCGGTCGGATGCGCTGGCGCGCCTCGGGCTCGATGCCGCGCAACGGCGCGAACTGAATCCCGCGCTCATCGACGTGTCGCTCGACGCCTATGGCTGGACCGGCGCGTGGCGTTGCCGGCGCGGCTTCGACAGCCTCATTCAGATGAGCACGGGAATCGCCGAGGCGGGCATGCGCGTGACGGGCAGCGATGAACCGGTGAACCTGCCGGTCCAGGCGATCGACCATGCGACGGGCTACCTGATGGCGACGGCCGCCATCCGCGGGCTGACCACGCGAATGACGCAGGGTGTCGGTACCGAGGTCCGCGCCTCGCTGGCGCGCACGGCGGCCGTCTTGCAGTTGCGCCCGGAGCCGATGAGCGAGGTGGTCGAACTGGTCGCCGACGGTCAGCGAGATCGGGCGGACCACGTCGAGCTCACATCGTGGGGGCCGGCATCGCGGCTTCGCCCGCCATTGCAGATCGACGATGCGCCGCTGCGATGGTTTTATCCGGCACGTGCACTGGGTGCATATGAACCCGGGTGGTTGTCGTCGAACGACGATCTTTGAGGAGGCGCGTTTCCCGGTCTTCGGCGCCGCCCGCCCGGAAGGTCAACGTGACGCGAAGAAGGCGGAGGCGATGAACGGCCAGACGGTTGCCGACACCATCGGCCGGCACGTGAGCGCGTAGAGCAACCGGGTCAATGGTGGCGCGAAGCGGGCAGTTGCTCGCCGCCCGGATTCCGCAACGTCGGGCAATGCAGAAAAGGCCGGCGGGCAGCATGCCCGTCGGCCTTTTTCGTATGGACGCTGTGCGAAGCGTGGGTTCGCGCTACTTCGCGGCGAGCGCGGATGCGATGCTCTTGTCGCTCCACGCGTTGTCGGCCACGCTCAGCTTCTGCGGAATCAGCTTCGCCGCGTAGAACGCATCGGCGACTCCTTGCTGGGCCGCGACGATCCGGTCGTCGATCGGCACCGCGCCAAACGGGACACGCTTGATCCACGTCTCGACGAGCGGTTGCGGCAGGCCGACCTTCGGCGCGATCAGCGCGGCGGTGTCGGCCGGATGCGCGTTGACCCACAGGCCCGTCTCGCGCGCGTGCTTCAGGATCGCGCCGACCACGTCGGGATGCTGCTGCGCGAAGTCCCGCGTCGCTTCGTAGAAGTTGTTGGTCGCCGCAAGGCCCGTGTAGTCGGACAGCGTGCGTACCTTCAGCGTGTTTTGCGCGGCCGCGTAGTACGGATCCCAGACGACCCACGCATCGACGTTGCCGCTTTCGAATGCGGCGCGCGCGTCGGCCGGCGCAAGGTACACGGGGTGGATTTCGTCGTAGCGCACGCCGGCCTTCTGCAAGGCTTCGAGCAGCAGGTAGTTCGCGCTCGAGCCCTTCTGCAGCGCGATTTTCTTGCCGCGCAGGCCCGTAACCGTACGGATCGGCGAATCGGCCTTCACGAGCACGGCTTCGTTGTGCGGCGCCGGCGGTTCCGCGCCGACGTAGACGAAGTGCACGCCGGCCGCCTGCGCGAACACGGGCGGCGGCGCGCCCGTATAGCCGAAGTCGATGCTGTTCGCGTTCAGTGCTTCGAGCAGTTGCGGCCCGGCCGGGAATTCAAACCACTGGACGCCATAACCGAGCGGCTTGAGCCGCGCCTCGAGCGAACCTTGGGCCTTGACGACCGACAGCAGGCCGGCCTTCTGGTAGCCGATGCGCACGACCTTGTCGGCGCTACCTTGAGCGAACGCCGATGCCGCGGACAGCGTGACGAGCGTGACAGCGGCGGTACGGGCGATCCAGCGGGTGAAACGAATCATCGAACGGACTCCATGCAAAACGTCTTCGGGCGAGCGGCGGTGCCGCTCAGTTGGAAGAATCGTCGCATGGGCGATCGCGCCCGCAAACGAAGCATTGCCGATATGAATATGACGGCGGCGCGCCTATGCTTCGTCGTCGTGTTCCGATGCCGGCGTGCCGGACTGCCGTGCGGCCTCGTCGCTGAGCTTTTTGTCGAGGATCGTCGCGACGCGGCCGCCGAGATAGGCGCTCGCGGCGGTTTCCAGCGCGCGGTTCGTCTCGCCTTCGACGAACACGGCCGCGAGCGGGCGCAGGCGCCAGATCGCGTCGACCAGCTCGGGCACGTCGGTGGCGGGCGGCAGCGTGCCGGCGTCGTAGCGGTCGAGCCGCTTCACGACGAGATCGACGAGCAGCCGAGCGATCGCGTCGAAATGCGGCCGCGCGAGGCTGATCACGTCGAGCAGTTCGCGCGGCGGGATGCCTTCCTTCGTCATCGCGGCCGCCGCTTCGAGCAGCGCGGGGCTCTTCGCGACGAACGACAGGCCGCGCCGTTCGAGCAGGCCGAGTTCGGTGACGCGTGACAGCTGCGTGGTCGCCTGCGGGCCGAACATCTGCGCGAGCGCGGCGAGCGAATAGGTTTTCGGCAGTTCGTGCGACCAGCGGCCGCCGATCGCGTTTTCGAGGCCGAGGATCGAGCGCAGGTCGTGGCCTTCGTCGATCGCCTTGATCAGGTCCTGGATGTTCGACAGCGTGTAGCCGCGCGCGAGCAGGTGGTTGATCAGCTTCAGGCGCGCGACGTGCGTGTCGTCGTAAATGCCGACGCGGCCGCGCTTTTCCGGCGGCGCGAGCAAGCCGCGATCCTGGTACGCGCGGACATTGCGCACGGTCGTGTCGGACACGCGCGCAAGCTCGTCGACCGTGTACTCGTTGCGGGAGTCCGGCGCGGCCTCGTCGGGTGTGGAATGAGTCTGTTTTGACATGCGGCCATTCTAGCGCGACGTGGCGCGCCAGGGTCCGTTCGCGCGCATGAAGGGCCGGCGCGAGCCGGTCATTCGCATGGACGGACCTTATGGCGAGACGGGGAGCGTGTTCGCGCCGTCGCCGAGCGGGCGCTGCAGCAGCGCCGTATCGATCCAGCGGCCGTGCTTGAAACCGGCCGCCTTCAGCATGCCGGCCGGCTCGAAGCCGAACGCGCGATGCAGCGACGTCGAGCCGCCGGTGCCGCCGTCGGCGATCACCGCGATCATCTGCCGCCACGGGCCGGCCTCGCAGCGTTCGATCAGCGCCGCGAGCAGCGCGCGGCCGATCCCGCGCCCGCGCTGCGCATCGTCGATGTAGATCGAATCCTCGATCGTGAAGCGGTACGCGCTGCGTGTGCGGTACGGCGTCGCGTATGCGTAGCCGGCCACGCGGCCGTCGCATTCGGCGACAAGGTACGGCAGCCCGTGGCCCAGTACCGTGTCGCGGCGCGCGCGCAGTTCGGCGACGTCGGGCGGCGTTTCCTCGAAGGAGGCGACGCTGTGGTGCACGTGGTGCGCATAGATCGCGTGGATCGCGTCGAGATCGGCTTCGGTCGCGTCGCGGACGACGCAGGCGGCTGGCGAGATGGACATGGCGACGGAGCGACAGGGTGGGGTACGGGAAAACCACTACTATGCGGGCGATTGTCCGGCGCGTAAAGCGGTGGCCGCGGCGATGGCGAGCGGCGGCGACTGCAGCGGCAACCGCGCGTCCGGCGCCGCGGGGTTCAGTTCGGCGCCCGCTTCTTCTGCGTGTCGCGCGGCAACTCGTCGAAGCGGGCGAAGTAGTAGGCGGAAAAGCGGCCGAGGTGCCCGAAGCCGAACGTCAGCGCCGTATCGGTGATGCTGGCAGCCGGGTCGGTCAGCAACTGCACGCGCGCGGCGTCCAGCCGGATGTTGCGCAACAGCTCCATCGGGGTCGCGCCGTGATAGCGGCGACACAGCACGTTCAGCGTCCGCAGGCTGACACCGGCCGCGCGGGCGAGATCCTCGAGCGAGATCGGCGCGCAGAGCCGCGCGTGGATGAATTCGTGCAGCGCATCCATCTGTCGGATGTCGCCGCGCGATCCGGCTTGCGCGGGTGCGCCGCGCGCTTGCAGCGCCGGGCCGGCTTGCATGGCGGCGGGCGACGGCGGGCAATGCACGAGCAGGAACAGCGCAAGGCTTTGTTCGAAGTGGTCGCGCCATTCGGCCCGTATGCCGCCGTCGTCGGCAACGGCGAGCACGTTGAGCAGCGACTGCGCGATCAGATCCCACTGCGACGCAAGCGCCGTCGGCAACAGGAAGCCCGGTGCGAGGCCGGGCGCCGCGTCGTCGGGCCGGCGGCCGCAGACTGCGCGCATCAGCGAATCGGGCACCTTGACGATCAGCTGCCGGGTGCCGGTTCGCCAGCGCAGGCGCACGCGCGACGTCGGTGCCAGCACGGCGGTACGCCCTTCGGATACGCCCATCACGTGCCCGTCGCACTCGATTTCGGCGCCGCCCGCGAGGGACGTATGGACGAGCGAAAAGCCGTCGAACGGGCGCGGGGCGACTTCGACTTCGGCGCCGTACTGCAGCGCGTAGACACTCAGATGATTCAGTTGCCCCTTGAACAGCGCTGCGTCGGGTACGCCCTGCTTCCAGCGCAGCGCATGCTCGGCCAGTTCCAGCGAGACCTGCTCGTGCGCATCCGTGCGCAGGCCGGATCGGAACACGCAATTCCGATACAGCGCGGACAATGCGTCCGCATTCGGGGTGAGGGGCATGGGGCGTCTCCTGCGTGGCGTTTTTCGTGCAGCACATCGGCTGGCCGCGGATGTGCGTCGTGCCACATCGGTTTCTCTTGTGAGCGAGATATCCTGAAACGATGATATTGATCTTTGTCAGGCTTGTCGAAAGTTTCGCAAGAATCGGATAGTCCCGTCCCCGCCGGGGAGAAATCCGGATAGCGCGCGACGTGCGGCACGAGAAAAACGAACCGGATTCGCGAGCGGCCTGCAAATTCCGGATAGTGGAAATCATTGTGGCTTCCTACACTGCGCCGGCAGCCGGACGAACAGCGGCGCGTTTCATGTCAATGATTCGTACAACTACTAAGTTGATGGGCCGATCGATCGTACTAGGTCGAATTCGCGTAATGCGACGGCTACCGCCGGGCCCGGGTCCCCTCTGGAAAAGGAAGGAAGCTCCATGCGTCAAATCAACCTGCAGGCGCTCTCGGACGATGCGCGGCTGGGCAAGCTGCACGGCGTCGTGCTGTTCTGGTGCGCGCTGATCATCGTGTTCGACGGTTACGACCTGGCAGTGGCCGGCATCGCGCTGCCGGCGATCATGAACGAGATGGGCGTCAACCCCGCGCAGGCCGGCTTCATGGTCAGCTCGGCGCTGTTCGGCATGATGGTCGGCAACATCGTGTTCGGGACCGTCGCCGAGCGGATCGGGCGTCGCCGGGCCATCGCGGCCTGCCTGACGTTGTTCAGCGTCTTCACCGCGGCGGCCGGGCTGGCGCCGACGCCCGTGCTGTTCGGTGTCGCGCGCTTCCTCGCGGGCATCGGCATCGGCGGCGTCATGCCGAACGTGATCGCCCACATGACCGAATACGCGCCGCGCCGCGTGCGCAATACGCTGGTGACGCTGATGTTCAGCGGCTATTCCGTCGGCGGCATGCTGGCGGCGGTCATGGGCAAGGGGATGATCGACGCCCATGGATGGCAATCCGTGTTCGTCGCCGCGGGCGCACCGGTGCTGCTCGTTCCGCTGCTCATGAAATGGATGCCGGAATCGCTGCCGTTCCTGATCCGGCACGGCAGGACGGACGAACTCGCACGCATCGCGCAGCGGCTCGATCCCGCCTGTCGGCCGCAACCGGGCGACTGCTATGTCGTTCCGCGCGCCGACCATACGGGCAACGCGCCGGTCCGGCAGCTGTTCGACGACGGCCGCGGGTTCAGCACGGTCATGTTCTGGATCGCGTGCTTCATGTGCCTGTTCATGGTGTACGCGCTCAGTTCGTGGTTGACGCGGCTGATGGCGGGCGCCGGCTACAGCCTCGGCTCGGCGTTGACGTTCGTGCTGGTGCTGAACGCCGGCGCGATGGCCGGCGCGATCGGCGGCGGCTGGCTGGCCGATCGCCTGCCGATCAAGACGGTGCTCGTGTCGATGTACCTCCTTGCCGCCGTGTCGATCACGCTGCTCGGCTACCCAATGCCGACCGCGCTGCTGTTCGCGCTGGTCGGCCTCGCGGGTGCGTCGACGATCGGCACGCAGATCGTCAACTGCGCGTACGCGGGGCAGTTCTATCCGATGGCGATCCGTTCGACCGGCATCGGCTGGACGTTGGGTGTGGGCCGCAGCGGCGCGATCCTGGCGCCGATCGTCATCGGCGTGCTGGTCGGCATCGATTTGCCGTTGGCACAGAACTTCATGGCGATCGGGCTGCCCGCGCTGGTGGCGGCCGTCGCGGTCGGCTTGATCGATCAGCGGCGCTCCGCGTCGCGCCACGGCCTGGCGGCTTCGGCCGCCGAACGGCACGTGTCGTCCGCCGGGCAGTCCTGAACGGTTTATCCGCGGCGCCGGCGCGCGGCCGCCGGCCGATCGCGCACGGCGGCGCCGCGGCCCGCATCCTGTGAAGGGGAAAGTCAGTCATGCAGCTCGATTCAAGGGCGTCGAAGGCGATGCTGGGGTGGAGTGTGTTCGCATCGTCGCTGACCGCGACGACGGGCACCGTACAGGCGCAGGGCAGTGTGACGCTGTACGGCATCGTCGACACCGGCATTTCGTACTACAACCATGCGGAGCAGGGCGGATCGGCGGTGGGCATGCCGCATCTGACCGGCGAATTGCCGTCGCGGTGGGGCGTGAAGGGTATCGAAGACCTGGGGGGCGGCAACCGCGCGTTTTTCGTGCTGGAGAACGGCTTTCAGCCAGGCACCGGTCGGCTCAACTACGGCGGGCGACTGTTCGGCCGGCAGGCGAACGTGGGACTGAGCAGCGCATACGGAACGCTCACGCTCGGCAGGCAAATGAACATGACGGCCCATGCGCTGGCCAACGCCGACGTGATCGGGCCGTCCATTCATTCGCCGAGCAACTTCGACGCCTATCTGCCGAATGCGCGCAGCGACAACGCGATCGGTTACCTGGGCAAGTTCCGCGGGCTCACGATCGGCGGCACCTACAGCTTCGGCCGCGATGCCGCCGGGCCGGCCGGGCCTTCCGCGACCGGCTGCGCGGGGCTGGTGCCGGGCAATCCGCTCGCGTGCCGGCAATATACGGCGCTGGTCGCTTACGACGCGGCGCGCTTTGGCGTCGCGATGTCCTATGACGTGAAGCGCGGCGGGGCGGGCGCATCGGCGCCGCTCGACAGCAGCGCCCATACAAGCACGCACGGCGTCGTCGGCGGCTACGCGATGATGGGGCGCGCGAAGCTCGGTGCGGGATGGATCAGGAACAACGTCGCGGCGGCCGGCCATTTGCAGACCGATATCGTCTTCGCGGGCGTTGCCTATGCGCTGACGCCTGCGGTCACGTTCGATGCACAAGGCACGCGCTATCTGCAACGCGGGCCCGCGAGCAACGCGAACGCGACGCTGCTGGCCGGGCGCGCCAACCATCAGCTGTCCAAGCGGACGCGCGTCTATACGTCGGTCGGCTACATGCTGAACAGCGCGAGCGCAGGCAAGGCGGTCGCCGCCGGTGGCACGGTCGAAACGGGGCACAGCCAACTGGGGATCATGGCCGGCCTACAGCAGCGGTTCTGACGAGGCCGGGGCGTCAGAGCCGCCCATCCGCCGCGCGAACCGCCTCGGCGATCGCATCCGCGACACGCTGTACGCGCGGCGAGCGGCGCACGTCCGGGTGGACGACGAGCCAGATTTCGCGCTCGATATCGCAACGCGGCGCGGCGGTCAGTTCGACGAGCGGCGCACCGGCTTGCGCGGCCGGATCGTCGACGAGAAAGCGCGGCAGCAGCGCGACGCCGGCGCCCGCCGCGCACGCGCGATGCTGCGCGGCGAGGTCGTTCGCGATGAACGCGAAACGGCGCCCGGCCGCGAAACGCTCGAGCCACTGCTGCTGCGGCGTTTGCGCGAGCGCATCGTCGTAGCCGACGAACGGCCAGGTGTCGGGCGGCGCGCTCGCCCATTCCGGCGACGCGCACAGCGCGAAGCGCATCGTGCCGAGCCGCCGCGCCGCGAGCCCCGGCTCGGTCGGCCGCGACAGCCGCACCGCGAGATCGGCTTCGCGCGCGTACAGGTTCGCGGCGTGCATCTCGCCCATCAGGTCGATCCGCAGCGCCGGCCATGCGCGCTGCGCGCGGGCCAGGCGCGGCGCGAGGAAATGGCTGGCGAACACCGGCGACGCCGATACGCGTACCACGCCGTCGAGTGCAGCCGCACCCTGGGCGGCGCGCGCGAACGCATGCGCGTCCGCTTCGAGGCGTGCGGCGTGCTCGGCAAGGTGCAGCCCTTCGTCGGTGGGCGGCCAGCCGCGCGGCAGCCGGTCGAACAGCCGGATGCCGAGCGCGGACTCCAGCGCGTCGATGCGGCGCGCGACCGTCGAATGCTGAACCTGCAGCGTCCGCGCGGCCGCCGACAGGCTGCCGCCGCGCATCACCGCGAGGAAGTACCGGATGTCGTCCCAGCTCATCGGCGGCGCGGCTGCGGGTGTGGATGCTTGATCGGTCGAATTTTGCACAGTAGATGGGCGATCAACGGGAATTCCGATCGATTATGCACGATGGGATGATCGTGTCACTTCATTCGATTGCGAGGAACGTCATGACCCAAACCACGACCGCCATCCGGATCGGGATCGACCGCTACGGCGACGCCGGCGTGCTGCGCCGCGTCGATGCACCCGTCGCGGCGCCCGATGCCGGCGAGGTACGGATTCGCCAGACCGCGATCGGCGTGAATTTCGTCGACATCTATTTCAGGACGGGCGCGCATGCGTTGCCCGCGCTGCCGGACGCGCTCGGCGTCGAGGCGGCGGGTGTGATCGATGCGGTCGGGCCGGGCGTGACGGATCTTGTCCCCGGCCAGCGCGTCGCGTATGCGGGCATGCCGACCGGCAGCTATGCGAGCCTGCGCACGATGCCGGCCGAGCGCGTGGTGCCGATTCCCGACGGCTTGAGCGATGACGCAGCGGCCGCCGGGCTGCTGAAAGGGATCACCGTTTACATGCTGATGCATCGCGTCCGGCAGGTCGGCGCGGGCGACACGGTGCTCGTGCACGCTGCCGCCGGCGGTGTAGGACTGCTGGCGACGCAATGGGCGCGTGCGCTCGGCGCGCGGGTGATCGGCACGGTCGGGTCGGCCGCGAAAGCCGCGCTCGTGCGCACGCATGGCGCCGAGGCGGTCGTCGATTATCGCGAGGAGGATTTCGTCGCGGCGGCGCGCGCGTTCGGCGGCGGCACCGGGGTCGATTACGCGATCGACGGGATCGGCGGCGACGTGCTGACGCGCACGCTCGGTGCAGTCCGTCCGTTCGGGATGGTCGCGAGCATCGGGCAGGTGGCCGCGATCGGCGCGCGGCACACGTTCGATCTCGACGAACTGGGGCCGGCGCGCTCGATCGCGCTGGCGCGGCCGAGCGTGCTCGGCTTCATCGCGCGCGACGTCGACGGTTACCGGGAGGCTGCGCGCGCGACACTCGAACGGCTGGCGAACGGGATGCACGTGGAGATCGGTGCGCGGCTGCCGCTCGAGCAGGCGGCCGACGCGCACCGGCTGCTGGAGTCGCGTGCGACGACGGGCGGGGTCGTGCTGGTGCCGTAACGGCGGGTGGCGGCGAATCGCGAGGCGACCCGGGGGCTGCATCGCGGTTCACCGGCAAGTCAGTTGTGCTTGCGCAACGGCGCATCCTCGACGAACCACGCGAGCACGAACGCGATCGCGATGACCGTCGCCGCCGCGAGATAGACGACGTGCAGCGAGCCTGCGAACGCATGCAGGTACGCGTCGCGCACGGCATCCGGCAACTGGTGCACGGCGGCCGGGCCGAGCGCGGGCGGCAGCTCCGTGCCGGCCGGCAGCGCAGCCGTCACCCGCGACTGCAGCCCGTGCGAGAACAGCGCGCCGAACGCCGCGACGCCGAGCGAGCCGCCGATCGAGCGGAACAGCGTCGCCCCCGACGTCGCGACGCCCATGTGCCGGAATTCGACCGTGTTCTGCACGGCGAGCGTGAGCACGGGCATCACCATGCCGAGCCCGATCCCGAGCAGCGCCATGTACGCATACATCGTGTGCAGCGGCGTATCGAGCGTCAGTGTGGACAGCAGCGCCATCGCGATGCCGCCGGTCAGCGTGCCCAGGATCGGAAACATCCGGTACGAGCCGAGCCGCGAGATCAGCCGGCCGCTGACGACCGACGTCACGAGCATCCCGCCCATCATCGGCAACAGCTGCATCCCGGCCTGCGACGGTGTCGAACCCTTCACGACCTGCAGGTAAAGCGGAATGAACGTGACCGAGCCGAACAGCGCGATGCCGACGACGAAGCCGATCAGGCTGACCAGCACGAAGGTGCGATGGCGGAACAGTTCGAGCGGCATGATCGGCTCGGCCGCGAGCCGTTCTTCGTAAATGAAGCCGCCGATCGCGACGACGCCGAGCACGAGCGTCATCCACAGCTGCGGCGACGTCCAGGGCAGCAGCGAGCCGCCTTCGCTCGTGAACAGGATCACGCAGGTGAGGGCGGTGGCGAGGAACGCGGCGCCCATGTAGTCGATCCGGTGCTTCACGTGCGCGGTGTGCGGCCAGAACGCGACGCCGATCACCGCGAGCGCGAGAAAGCCGAGCGGAAGGTTGATCGTGAAGATCCAGCGCCACGACAGGTGCTCGACCAGGAAGCCGCCGAGCAGCGGACCGACGATCGTCGCGAGGCCGTACACGCCGCCGAACATCCCCTGATAGCGTGCGCGGCGGTCGGGCGGCACCAGATCGCCGATCGCGGCCATCGTCACGACCATCAGGCCGCCGCCGCCGAGCCCCTGCAGCGCACGCAGCACGATCAGCTGCGTCATGTCCTGCGCGACGCCGCACAGCGCGGAGCCGGCGAGGAACAGCACGATCGCGGCCTGCAGCACGATCTTGCGGCCGTACAGGTCGCCGAGCTTGCCGTACAACGGCAGCACGACGGTGGACGACAGCAGGTACGCGGTAACGACCCACGACAACTGGTCGAGCCCGCCGAGCTCGCCGACGATCGTCGGCAGCGCGGTCGACACGATCGTCTGGTCGAGCGCGGACAACAGCATGACGAGCAGCAGCGCGGCGACGATCAGCCCGGTCGGCGCGTCACGGCGGGCCGTTTCGGCGGCCGGCGGAGTGAGGAGGGTGTCGGTAGTCATCGATATATCTGCCATGGCAGGGAATTGGCTCGAACTATAGCGATGGATAGTTGACCAGTCAATTTCTGCCCGGGCTCGATTTGTTGCAACGGTAACAGTAGATTGCCGACGCGAAAATTGACCGGGATCAGCCGGAAAGCAGGGCCGGACTCAAGTTTTTTGCAGGCAAACCGTAATACAGCGTGCTGCGGACCGATTTCCGCGGCACTTTTCACCGCTCACGTCCCGTCATGAACCTGAACGCCCTGTTTTCCCGTTTCTCGATCCGCACGCGGATCTTCTCCACGCTCGGCCTTGTCGCCGCGCTGCTCGTCGTGTCGGGGCTGATCGGCCTCGCCGGCATGCAGAGCTCGAACCGCGCGCTCGACGAGGCTTATACGCAGCAGCTGGCGGCGAAGACCGCGCTGTCGACGGCCAGTCTCAACCTGACGATCGTGCGCACGACGCTCGACCGCGCGCTGCTGCACCCGGAAGCGCCGGACGTGCCCGATCTCGTCAAGAAGGCCGAGAGTTATCTCGCGAAGGCCGACACCGCGTGGCGCGGTTACGCGTCGATGCCGCACGACGGCGACGAAGGCCCGCTCGCGAGCCGCCTCGATGCCGCGCGCCAGGCGCTGATCGGGCAGGCGCTGAGGCCGATGATCGACGCGGTCCGCGACGGCCGCCGCGACGAGGCCGACCGGCTGCTGATGTCGGTCGCGCCGCCGCTGTCGGTTGCGCTCACGCAGGCGACCGATGCGCTCGATGCGTACCAGGGCGCACGCGGCAAGGAGGTGTACGACACCGCGCAGACCTACTACGGCTGGATGCGTGCGGGCGCGATCGCGGGTATCGCGTTCGGCCTGGCCGCGTGCCTCGGCTGCGCGATCGGCCTGCATTACGCGATCACGCAGCCGGTGAACCGCCTGCTGTCGCATTTCCGCCGCCTGTCGGAAGGCGACCTGACGTCGGAAGTGCGCTGGTCGTCGCGCGACGAGATGGCCGAACTGGTCAACGGCGTGACCGGCATGCAGCGCAGCCTCGCGGACACCGTGCGCCAGGTCAGCCAGGGTTCCGAGGCGATCTCGACGGCGACCCACCAGATCGCGGCCGGCAACACCGACCTGTCGCAGCGTACCGAGGAACAGGCGTCCGCATTGCAGGAGACGGCCGCGAGCATGGAGCAGCTCACCGCGACCGTGAAGCAGAACGCGGACAACGCGGTGGAGGCGCAGGCCTGCGCGGACACCGCGAGCGAGATCGCCACGCGCGGCGCGACCGTGGTCGGCGAGGTGATCGGCACGATGAACGAGATCGACCAGAGCTCGCAGAAGGTTGCCGACATCATCGGCACGATCGAGGGGATCGCGTTCCAGACCAACATCCTCGCGCTGAATGCGGCGGTCGAAGCCGCGCGTGCCGGCGAGCAGGGCCGCGGCTTCGCGGTGGTCGCGGGCGAGGTGCGCACGCTTGCGCAACGCTCGGCGTCGGCGGCGAAGGAAATCCGCACGCTGATCGGCGAGTCGGTCGAGCGCGTCGCGAACGGCTCGCGGCTCGTCGGCGTGGCCGGCACGACGATGCAGGACATCCAGCAGGCGATCGGCCGCGTGACGGGCATCATGACGGAGATCGCGGCCGCGTCGAACGAGCAGCGCGACGGGATCGAGCAGGTGAACCGCGCGGTGTCGCAGATGGACCAGGTCTCGCAGCAGAACGCGGCGCTCGTCGAGCAGGCTGCGGCTGCGGCGGCTTCGCTGGAGGAACAGGCGGACGGGTTGCGGCGCGCGGTGGGGGCGTTCCGGGTGGCTTGAGCGACGGCGTGGCGTGGTGGCGGGTTTGTCGGTTGACGTAACCCGTCTCGCGGATCAGTCCGTGTGCTCGCGGATGATCCGGTCAAGCAGATCGGGGATGTCGGAAGGTGCCTCTGAACCCGTGAACGTACACACTTCGATGTGCCCGTCACGAAATACGTCTACTTCGACGCGCATTGCGACTATCGTCATCGAGACCAGCACGCTGTCCGGTCGGTTGCGGCTCAACGTGTAATGGATCTTCGCGGTATCGAGGCGATCGTGCAGGTTGAATAGCGGATGTGTGGTCATGACCCGAAGGATTGTTTGCTGAACACGTGCCCTTGCGTGATCGCCCAAGTAGTTCGCTTGCCACTTCATGCCGCCGCAAGTTCAAACGCCCGGGGCCAGGCTCAACCCGATCGCCTCGCACAGCACGGCGACTTCCGCGCCGCATGAGGGCTCGAGCACGAACAACGCCTTGCGATTCGCGTCGAGATCGGCCAGATATCGATCGAGCAGCGCCTCGTCGACGCTTGCTGCTTCGAAATCTTCCCGGCTGTGCATCCACTTCAGCCACTCGCATACGTCGGCCGCCGAAAACGCGTATGCGGGGGATATCAGAAGGCGTGACACGACGTTCTGTTCCGCAAAATCGATTACGCGTTGGGAGATGACGCCGGTGAAGCGAAACGTGCCGACCCTTCCGTCGATTCGACGAAACCGAAGCCGCAATTCCTGATCAGTTGGACGATGGTCAATGGTGACGAGTTCGGCATCGTGAAAGGTCGGCATGTCGTCGAGCCCGATCACGCTTTGGTAAGTCACGTTTCCCATGAATGAAATCCCGGTTCAAGGTTACGGAAGAATGGTTAACGGTACACCCGGTCCCCGGCGCAATCTCCCGCTAAATGGGTCAATCGCCCAGTTATGCGCGTGAGGAATGCCTTGGCCATGATCGTGGTCGAAATCGATGTCGACCGCGGGGCGGCCATCCTGGCCGTACAGGCGCATCTGTCCGCTGCCTGGGTTCGTGTACCAGGTACCGGGTTTCCCGGCGTTCGGCGTCTTGGCAATTTCAAGAATGTCGTTGCCGGGCGAGAGTTCCAAATACTCGAACGGCTGCGCGTTGTCGAGTAGCGTGGACGTGAGGCAATCGCCTGCCTGCCGGGTTGCTCCTTCAGACCAGTGCTCCACGACGCTTTGGAGATAGCTGACGAGTTCGTCCGCGCTCACGTCGCTCGGCGTGGCCCAACTACGCGCCGTGATCGGCTCGCAAGATGACGGCGGCCTATTGATGGGTTTGATGCTTTCCAGATTGGAGAACGGCGTGAACGACGGTCCGGCCGCCATAGCCCTTCGGGCGACTGGCTTTCCGGTTCCGCCGCTCGCGCCCGATTGCGTAGCTGTTCGCTCGATTGCAACGGAAACTCCTCCCCCTCGTATGGCCGAGCGAAGTAGCGCAACAGCGTCGCCGGCCGCGCCATACGACGCACGAAGCCCAAGCCGTCGAATGTAGTCCAACGCTCTATGGGTTTTGTTCCCGACACTTGCGATCGGCCAGATCCGCAAGAACTCGTCTGCATCTCGTCTCTGCTGGAACGTCAACGCGCCCGAAGAAACGGAATTGTCCAAGGTGGCGTGCCTGCCGAAACCCAAAGCGATTTTCACTGCAGCCATCGATCGACGCCTTTCAAATGCCATACGGAATGGCCTGGCATCGTAGCGGCGGACCGCAAGCGGATGAACCATCAGGTGTCGCAGGAATCGGGCACAAGGCCGGCGGATCAGGGCTTCGGGCAGAATGAAATGTGCCCGACTGTGTCAGCGGGCATCATGGCGAACAACGTCGTCAAGTCGGACGAACCGCGCTATCTGGTCACCCCGCCGCGAGCTGCGCGGCCGCACGCGACGACGCGACGATCAGCAGTTTCATCGTCGCGCGCGTCGCACCGACGAACAGCTTGCGCGCGGCACGCGCGTCGAGCGTATCGAAGTCGACCTCGGTGAGGATCACGCACGGCGCCGACTGGCCCTTGAAGCGGTAGATCGAATCGAGCAGCACGTCGCCTTCGCGATATTCCGGGTTGCCGAACAGGTCGTACTTGCCGGTGAAGCTCTTGAGCCGGTGCGGGCCGAGCTGGTCGAGCGGCGCGAGCACCGAGCCTTCGCGGCCGCGATACGACAGCACCGCGATGTCCTGCTTGCGAAAGCCAAGCGACAGCGCGTGCGTGATCGCCCGCTTGGTCGCGTCGACGCAGGCTTCGGCCAACGCGTCTTGCGACGCACCTTCTTCCCCGTACGCCGACACCGACGGATCCGAACCGTCGAACGGGCTGCCCGAGCGCAGCTCGGCCGCGAGCGGCTCGACCCTGCCGACGATGTCGCGCACGAATTCGAGCAGGTCGCGCGGGCTCCGGTAGTTCGTGAGCGCCTTCAGCGTGACCCAGCCCGGCAGCGCGACGGGCTCGCGCATGTACAGGTTCTGCAGCGGATCTTCCAGCCACCACCATGCGCCGTCCGGCACCAGCAGGCGCTCCAGCGCGGCCGCCCACGGCGCGTGGAAATCCTGCCCTTCGTCGACGACCAGCACGTCGAAGCGCCAGCGTTCGGAAATGGGCGTTTGCGCGAAGCGCGCCTCGAGCCGTTCGAATTCGCCGGGCACCTGGAAGTCCGGCGTATAACCGCCGTCGCGCGCGATCCAGTCGCACAGCTGGTGGTAATTCGCGATCTTCGCGCCGGGCGGCGCGATGCGCGTGATGTAGTCGGCGAGCGGCCGGTTGAAGCACACGTAGAGCACGCGCTTGCCGGCCGCGACGGCATCGCGCATTGCCTGCACCGCGAGCTGCGTCTTGCCCGAGCCGGCCGTGCCGGTGACGCGCAGCCGGAACGGCGCGAATTCGAGCTGGCGCGCCCATGCGGCGAGCCCGCCCGACAGCCGCGTGACAAGCGTGCCGGCCTGCCCGACGAGCGCGCTCGTATCGGGCGTGAGCGCGAGCTCGTCCGCGAGGAAATGGTGGAGTTTCGGCGCGTTCGGAAAGTGCTCGTCGTCCTCGGGCAGGATTCGCAGGATCACCTGCGCGAGCTGCGCCTTGCGCGACGCATCGACGATGCGGTCGGCCGCGACGCCGGCGATCGACGCGTCGCGGATCGAGTAGTCGGGGCAGTACAGCAGCGCCTCGACACCATAGACACCCGCGCCGAGCGCTGCCGTCAGGCGCCGGTGCAGCGTTTCCTGCGTGCGCGCGAGCTGGATCGGGACGTTGCGTTCCTTCTGCAGATAGACCTTCACGAGCCCCTTCGGCGTTTCGCGCAGGAAGCCGGCTTTCTGCTCGATCAGCAGCACGCGGCCGGCCGGGCTCACGACGACGAACGCGGCCTCGCCGAACACCGAGAACGCCTGGTCGGCGCGCGTCCAGTGCACGCCGTGATACACGGTGTAGCCGTCGGGCAGCGCGTGTTCGAGGGCCGCGAGCGTTTCGCGCTCGCGTTCGGCCGCGCCGGTCGCGGCGAGGCTTTTCCAGTCGTCGGGGATGAGGCGGGCCATGGCGTCGGGCGGCGGATGCCGGCGTGGGCGTGAACGGGTGCGGCTATTGTACTGATCCACGACCCTGTTCACGACCGCCGTGCCGCGCGGACGATGGCCGTCCGGACGGGGAACGGCCCTGGGACGTTACCCGCGTGCGAGCCGTTTCGCGAGATCGGCGCTGAGGATCGCCATGCGCGCGGGTTTTTCGTAGCAGACGACGTCGAACGCGCGGATCACTTCGCTGATGTCGGCCTCGCTCGCGCGGCCGGTGAGCAGGTCGCCCGTCAGCACGAAGATCGGCGCGCCCGGGTTGTCGGACGTGCGCACGGCCTTGATCGCGGTGGCGGCCGTGCTGTCGTCGAACAGCCATTCGGTCAGGACCGCGTCGAACGCCTGGCCCTGCAGCGCGTCGACGAACGGCGCGAGGCCATCGAATGCGGCCGTCGCGAAACCCTGGCGTTCGAGATAGCGGCACAGCTCGGTCGCGCTGACGCGATCGGGGTCGATCACCGCGACGACGAGCTTGTCGCTCTCCGCGCGGCGCGGATAGATCTCGATCTTGTGCACGTCGTACGCGTTCTGGTACAGCACGCCGGTGTGGCGCAGCACGCGCCAGCGGCCGTTCTGCTCATATGCGACGAATTCGGGGCGCGCGCCGGCTTCGAGCGGCGCGCCGATCCATGCGGTGCACGGAATCTCGGCGACGCCCGCATAAAGTACGGCCTCCTGCGAATAGGCGCCGACCATGCCGGGGTCGAGCGTTTGCGCGCCGAACAGCTGGGCGGCGGGTTCGCCGTACGCTTCGGCGACTTTCTTGATCTGCGCGAGCGTCCAGGGGCTGCTGCCGCGCAGCTTACGATGGCCTTGCGAAAAGCTCAGGTCGAGGATGCGGCATAGCTCGGTGGTCTGCTGGCGCTTGCCGATGCCGTTGCGGGTCATCAGCTCGCGCACGCGCTCGGCAACCGCGAGGGAATCCGTGGTGATTGCTTCAGTGGTCATGCTACGGGAACGGATCGTGACGTTCAGAACGACGCCTTGCGGCAGTCTCGACGGACAGTCTTCGTGACGTCCAAGGGCGAGCCGACCGGCCACGCGCGGAAAAGATAACTTTACCGCAAAATGGTCGTTATTCAGCGTCGTGAAAGGTGCGTTTGTGTGAAAGGTGTGTCACGACGTTACCACCGCCGCCCGTATCCGGATGCATTAACCCCTGACAGGAAACAATGACAACCACCTATCCGCTGCACGATGCCCTGACCCTTGGCGATACGCCATTCCCGGCCGACGCCGACGTCGTGATCGCCGGCGCCGGCATCATGGGCTGCGCAGCCGCGTATTACCTGGGTCTGCGCGGCCTGAAGGCCGTCGTGCTCGACAAGTCGCGTATCGCCGGGCAGCAGTCGACACGGGCGTGGGGCTTCGTGCGGCAGCAGGGCCGGGAAGCTGCCGAGGTGCCGCTGATGATGGCCGGCATGCGGATCTGGGAAGCGTTAGAGGAAACCCTCGGTTTCGATCTCGAATGGCGGCAGGGCGGCTGTCTTTATATTGCGGACAACGAAACGGACTGGGCGTCGTTCAACGCGTGGCTCGCGGTCGCGCGCGAGCACGGACTCGACACGCGTACGCTGACGCGCGCGCAGATCGACGAGCGCGTCAGCGGCCTTTCGCCGCAGGCACGCACGCTCGGCGGGCTGTATACGGCGACCGACGGGCAGGCCGAGCCGCGCCGGGTGGCTGCCGCGTTCGCCGCGCGTGCCGTCGAGGCCGGCGCGCGCTTCTTCGAAGGCTGCGGCGTGACCGCGATCGAGACGGCCGGCGGCGCGGTGGTCGGCGTCGTGACCGAGCGCGGCACGATCCGCACGCGGCGCGTGATCTGCGCGGCGGGCGCGACCAGCTTCCGGCTGCTCGATGGCGTCGGCATCCGGCTGCCGCAGCAGGCCGTCCGCGGTACCTGCATGCGCACCAATGTGGTGCCGCCGGTGTCGGCGTCGACGGTGTGGGGGCACGGCCTCGGCATCCGGCAGCGCAAGAACGGCGCGATCAATCTCGCCGACGACATGCAGGTCGACGTCGACCTGACGCTCGGCCACCTGCGCGGGTTGAGCCTGTTCTGGCCGGAGTTCTGGTCGCAGCGCGACAAATTCCGGCTGCACGTGAACGGGGCTGCCTGGCGCGATGCGCTTGCGCGCATCAACGGTGCGACCGGGCCGATCGAGCCGCGCGATCCGCAGCCGCAGCCGAATCGCGCGCATGCGCCGCGTGCACTCGCGAAACTCAAGACGATCTTTCCCGCGCTGAAGGACGCGCAGATCGTCGAGGCCTGGGCCGGCCTGATCGACGTGCTGCCCGACGGCATTCCGGTGATCGATGCGCCGGGCACGCCGTCCGGGCTCGCGATTGCGACGGGGTTCTGCGGCCACGGTTTCGCGATGGGGCCGATCGTCGGGCGGCTGCTTGCCGAATGGATCGACACCGGTGCGCCGTCGCTCGACCTGTCGGCATTTCGCGCGCAGCGTTTTGTCGACGGGACGATGGTGCGGCCGCGCAGCATGCTGTAACGAACGAATCGATGCGATGACGTCGGCCGGTCGCGGCCGACCCATCGTAGAATCGAGCCCGCATCCTTCAGGAGATTCCCCGTTGGCATCGCCCTCCGCCCAGCGCCGCTCGTTGCGCTCACGCCTGCGCCGCGCGCGCAACCCGTGGCAGGCGCCGCGCGCGCGCACGCTGTTCACGCGTCGCGCGACGTCGCCGCGCCGCACACTGCTGTTCCGTCTCGGCGCGGTCGCGCTGCTGTGCACGCTCGCGTTCCTCGTGCTGTATCTCGATCGCGACGGGTTGCGCGATTCGACCAAGAGCACGCCGATGACCGTCGCCGATCTCGTGTACTTCACGATGGTCACGGTCGCGACGGTCGGCTACGGCGACATCGTGCCCGTCACCGCACGGGCGCGCCTCATCGATGCGTTCTTCATCGTGCCGATCCGCATCGTCATCTGGTTCATTTTCCTGGGCACGGCCTATCAGTTCGTGATCCAGCGCGTCGTCGAGGAATTCCGCATGAAACGCCTGCAAAAGCAATTGTCCGATCACATCGTCGTATGCGGTTATGGCCTGTCGGGCTCGATCGCGGTGCGTGAATTGCTCGAGAGCGGTGTCGATCCGGCGACGGTCATCGTGATCGATTCGCAGCAGCAGGCGCTCGAGGCCGCGACGTCGCTCGGCGTGACCGGGCTGCTCGGCGATCCCGCGCACGAGGATCTGCTGCAGCAGGCGCAGGTGCGTTCGGCGAAGGCGGTGATCATTTCGGTGACCGACGATCCGACCGCGATCCTGCTGACGCTGTCGGTGCGCAGCATCGCGCCGGATACGAAGATCGTCGTTCGGATCCAGGAGAACCTGTACCAGCGACAACTGCGGCAGGCGGGCGCCGATGTGATCGTGTCGTCGACGAAGATCGGCGCGCTGCTGCTCGCGGACGCCGTGCATAGCCGCTATATCGTGCCGTTCGTGAACGACATGCTGTCGACGCGCGGACGCGCGACGCTGCTGGAGCGCGAGGCGATGCCGCAAGAGGTCGGCTGCATGACGAACGTCGTGCCGGGTGCGATCGTCGTCGGGCTCGATCGGTGCGGGAAGATTTTTTCGTTCTACGAGGACCCGCCTTGCAGGATCGAGGCAGGGGACACGCTGGTTGTGATTCAGTCGGCGCGGATTCCGGATCCGGATGTTTGATGCTTGGTTGTTCTTATAAAACCAATTAGTTCAATGATTTATGGCTGATTTCCATTGAACAAGGCCGGGTGTGCGTTGGGTCATGCCAAAACGCACGAATCGCGGGCACGCCCGATTCACGGCCATCAAGACAGGCTTTGCCCTTCCTTGCGCAAAGACCCCGTCAGGTGACGCAATTCGTCCAGCAGCTTGACGGCGGGCGCGGGTAGCGTGCCTCGCCGGCGCCGGAATGCCGTCAGGGTGCGTTGCGCATCCAGGCCTTCGATATCCAGAGCGTCGATGACGCCCGCTTTGCTTTCGGTGTCGTACATCGGTTCGGCCATCCACGAGACAAAGCCACATCGCGCTACGAGGCTTTTGAGCACGGTGACCGAACGGGTCTCGACCGCGATGGCCGGCATTGGCAGGCCGCGGGCCCTGAAGGTTTCCTGCATGTGGGCATAAGGTCCGGTTCCCTTGGGCGTGAGTGCCCACCGTTGTGTCAATGTGTCGTCGAGTCGAAGGCCGCGCTTCGCCCGTAACGGATGATCGAGTGCCGCGACCACGAAACTCCTGTCGGTCCATGAACAATCGGAGATCACAGCGACATCCTCGGTTTCGATTCCCGATGTGCAAAGCGCCAGGTCGATTTCATAAGCGAGCAGGCCCTCGACGAGACGATCCCACACGCCTTCGATCACCTCGACGCGCAGATTGGGCCATTTCTCCAGCACACACGCGATGGCCATCGGCAAGACGAGGCTCGCTATGCTGCCCACGGCGCCGACCTTGATCACGCCTTTCGCCAGGCCGCGCATCGCGTCCAGTTCCTCGCGCGCCTGTTCGGCTTCCCTTTGCAGCGACATCGCATGCGGCATCAATGCTTCGCCCAGCGCGGTCAGCTGCATCCCTTTGGTGTGACGCTCGAAAAGCGCCCCCCCGACGGACTCCTCGAGCCGCTTGATCGATCTGCTCAGCGCCGGCTGGGTCATGTTCAGCATGGCCGCGGCTCGTCCCAGGCTACCTGCGGAGACGATCGTGGTGAACATCATCAACTGCTGCAGATTGAAACTCATCGTGTCGAACCAGATTGAAAGGGGGAAGGGGGCGAGCGAGATTCCGGGGCGCCCGGCGCCAGCTAGGGGTCTTCCCTGCAAGGGCTCGCGGTGCCCGCTCATTGCGGCCACCGCCGAGCCCCCGATGACGGCGAACAGCCTTTTCCGACAAGGCATCCGGGCGGTATTGGCCGATCCGGCATTCCGATAGACGCATGCCAAAATGTAATGACTTTGAGCTTTTTTGGCAATTTTCAAACAGGGTGCCGAATCCCATACTGCGGCTCATCCCATCACCGCCAGCCTGAGTGGCGAACCGCAGAGGATTCGAGATGCAACGAAATACAAGTGGGCAGCCGACCGTTCGCGATGCCGTCGTGGACTTGATGCGGCGCCTCGAATTGACGTCCGTGTTTGCCAATCCCGGCTCGACCGAGCTACCGATGTTCCGCGACTTCCCGGAGGACTTCCGGTACGTGCTCGGATTGCAGGAAGCAGTGGTGGTCGGTATGGCGGACGGGTATGCCCAAGCCACCGGCAATGCCGCGCTGGTCAACCTGCATTCGGCAGCCGGTGTCGGCAACGCGATGGGCAACGTCTTCACGGCTTTCAAGAACCGGACGCCCCTGATCATCACGGCCGGCCAGCAGGCCCGTTCGATTCTGCCGTTCGATCCGTTTCTGTCGGCAACGCAAGCCACCGAGCTGCCGCGGCCCTATGTGAAATGGAGCATTGAACCGGCTCGTGCCGCGGATGTTCCGCTGGCCCTCGCCCGTGCTTACCACGTGGCGATGCAGGAGCCGCGTGGTCCGGTGTTCGTGTCCATTCCGGTCGACGACTGGGATCAGCCGGCCGACTTCGTCGAGGCGACCCGGATCAGCACCCGGTTCCGCCCCGATCCGGTACGGATCGCGGAGATCGGCGACGCGCTGGACGACTGCAAACGGCCGGCCCTCGTCGTCGGCGCGGAACTCGATCGTGCCGATGCGTGGAGCGAGGCCATCCAGCTGGCCGAGCGCCACAACGCGCGGGTTTATGTTGCGCCGATGTCGTCACGCTGCAGCTTCCCGGAAGATCATCGACTTTTCGCCGGCTTCCTGCCGGCGATGCGCGAAAAAATCGTTCGGACGCTGAACGGGCATGACCTGGTCTTCGTCGTCGGAGCGCCGGCTTTTGCGTATCACGTTGAAGGCAGTGGCCCGCATGTGCCCGATGGCGCGGCGTTGTACCAGCTCATCGACGATCCGGCTACCGCTGCCTGGACCCCGGTCGGCACGTCGGTGGTGGCGAACATTCGCCTGGGGCTGGTGGACCTGCTCGCCCGGCCGGCACCGCGAGGCCGGCCCCTGCCGGCGCCGCGCGAGGCGGTCGAGCGAGCCGAGCCCACGGCAGTGATGTCGGTCGCTTATGCGTTGCAGACGCTGTCCGAAGTCCGCAACGCAGCCGATATCGTGGTCGAGGAGGCGCCCAGTTCGCGCCCCGTCATGCAACGTTATCTGCCGTTCACGCGCAGTCAGACGTTCTACACGATGGCAAGCGGCGGTCTGGGCTACGGCATGCCCGCCGCGGTGGGCGTCGCTTTGGCCAGACCCGGCAGCCGCGTGATCGGCCTCATCGGCGACGGCTCGGCGATGTATTCGCCGCAAGCGATCTATAGCGCGGTCCAGCTCGATCTTCCGATCACATTCGTGATCCTGAATAACTCGCGCTACGCCGCCTTGCAGGAATTCGCGCCCGTGTTCGGCTTCGCCGCGTCGGATCCGGTACAGGGCACCGACCTGCCAGGGCTGGATTTCGTTTCCCTGGCCAACAGCATGGGGTGCGAAGGCGTTCGAGTGAGCGACGCGCTGTCGCTGAAGCCCGCGCTGGAAGACGCGTTGTCTTCGGGAAAAACACGCGTCGTCGAAATTGTCGTGGCCTGACCGCGAGTCGGTGATTCGGCAGGCCGGTTTTTCAAGAATATTCCAGGAGACGGTAATGAATCAGGTAACGATGTTGATCAACGGCGAGCGTGCGATGGCTCGCGACGGCGCGACATTCGAGCGCCGTAACCCGCTCGATGACACGGTTGCCTCTACGGCGCCGGCCGCGACTGTCGCCGATGCACAAGCGGCGGTGCATGCGGCGGCCGCCGCGTTTCCCGCATGGTCGGCGATGGGCCCCGGCGAGCGACGCGCTCTACTGAATCGGGCCGCGGATGCGCTCGAAGAAAAAGGCGACGCTTTCGCGCTGGCAATGGCAACCGAAACGGGCGCGTCCCGCCTGTGGGCGGGTTTCAACGTCAAGCTTGCGGCCGACGGGCTGCGCGAAGCGGCTGCGATGATCACGCAGATCTCCGGCGAGGTGATTCCGTCGGACGTGCCGGGCAGTCTTGCGCTCGGCGTGAGGCAGGCCGCCGGCGTCGTGCTCGGGATCGCACCGTGGAACGCGCCCGTCATCCTCGGCGTGCGTGCCATCGCGTTGCCGCTGGCGTGCGGCAATACCGTCGTGCTCAAAGGTTCCGAAACCTGCCCCGCGACTCACGGCCTCATCATCGAAGCGTTACAGGACGCCGGACTGCCACGCGGCGTCGTGAACTTCGTCACGAACGCGCCGGCGAATGCGGGCGACATCGTCGAAGCGATCATTGCCGAACCGGCGGTCAGGCGGGTGAACTTCACGGGTTCGACGCGCGTCGGCCGCATCGTCGCGACCCTGTGCGCGAAATATCTGAAGCCGTCGGTCCTCGAACTCGGCGGAAAGGCGCCGTTCCTGGTGCTTCACGATGCCGATATCGAAGCGGCGGTTCAAGGCGCGGCATTCGGGGCGTTCGCCAATTCCGGCCAGATCTGCATGTCGACCGAACGCATCGTCGTCGACACGAAGATCGCCGATGAATTCGTCGCGCGACTGGCGGAAAAGGCACGGAGCCTGCCGCTTGGCGATCCGAGAAAGGGGCCGACCGTGCTCGGCTCCGTCGTGG
The DNA here is from genome assembly GCF_024704855.1 of Burkholderia sp. HAN2018. NCBI lineage: Bacteria > Pseudomonadati > Pseudomonadota > Betaproteobacteria > Burkholderiales > Burkholderiaceae > Burkholderia > Burkholderia sp. HAN2018. Next base: position 31,402 of record NZ_QOBB01000020.1, read on the forward strand.
ACATGGCGACGGTCAGGAGATGCAACGACCTGATCGACGACGCGCTGGCGAAAGGTGCGACCCTGGTATGCGGAGGGAAATCCGAGACCACGCTCATGCCGGCCACGTTGCTCGATCACGTGACGGCGGACATGCATATCTACCGGGAGGAGTCGTTCGGGCCCGTCAAGGCGATCGTTCGCGTCAATGGCGACGAAGAGGCCATCGCCTGTGCCAACGACAACGAATATGGACTGTCGGCGGCGGTCTTCAGCCGTGACGTCGCGCGGGCGTTGACGGTCGCGAAGCGTATCGAGTCCGGGCTTTGCCACGTCAATGGCCCGACGGTTCACGACGAGGCCCAAATGCCGTTCGGCGGGATGAAGTCCAGTGGTTTCGGGCATTTCGGCGGCAAGGCCGGGATCGCGGAATTTACGGATTTGCGCTGGATCACCGTGCAAACGACGCCTCGTCACTATCCATTCTGATCGTTGCCGCGGTCATGGCACGTGTTTCTCACCATGGACGCGATGGGCTTCCGGATGGTGGGCACGAACACAATAACAACCCGATATCGTTGAGACGCCTTCGCTCCCGGAACGACGAGCGACCGGCTTAAGGAGACTGCAATGCCCGTCATCAATTTCGAGTCGTCGCTCGATCGCGCCCGGTTGGAGTCCGACCGTCGCGTCGGAAAACGAATTACGCAGGACTGCGATTCAGACTTCGCCGGTCTGGCCGGGAGAGCGAAATGAACGATCGTAATCCGCCTCTGCTGACCGTAGACATCGGCCGTGCCCTCGATGACGGACCGTTCTCGGCGTTCCAGCGAACGGTCGTCCTGCTCGCCGCGCTTGCGATCGTGATGGATGGCTTCGATGGGCAGCTCATCGGGTTCGCCATTCCCAGCTTGATCAAGGAATGGGGCATCACGCGCAACGCATTTGCGCCCGCCGTTGCGGCCGGCCTCGTCGGCATGGGTATAGGGAGCGCGTTCGCCGGGCTGTTCGCGGACAGGTTCGGTCGGCGCTGGGCAATCATCGGCAGCGTGCTGGTATTCGGCTTGGCGACGAGTTCGATTGCGCTGTCGCCGGACGTGATGACCATTGCCATCCTGCGCTTCTTCGCGGGACTGGGTATCGGTGGCGCACTGCCGAGCGCGACGACCATGACGGCGGAATTTACGCCCGCTCGCCGGCGGACGCTCGCGGTGACCGCAACCATCGTTTGCGTACCGCTGGGGGGCATGCTTGCGGGGCTATTCGCGAGTGTCGTGCTTCCGCATTACGGCTGGCGCGGGCTCTTTCTGATTGGCGGCACGCTTCCCGTCGCACTGGCGCTCCTGCTGTATTTCGTCATGCCGGAATCGCCGCGTTATCTTGTGCGTCATCAGGAACGCTGGAATGAACTGCGTCACCTGCTGTCCCGCATGTCCCGCTCGATTCAGCCGCATGCCGTATTCGCCGATCAGAAGGAGCAGAAAGCGGGGCAGCGCCCAGGCTTTCGCGCGTTGTTCGCGGACCATCAAGGCCGCGACACGCTCGCAATCTGGGTCGCTTTCTTCATGAACCTCGTCGCGGTCTACAGCGCATTCAGCTGGCTGCCGACGATGCTGGCAGGCGAGGGACTCAGCGCTTCGGTGGCGGGTTCAGGTCTTACCGCCTACAACCTCGGCGGCGTACTCGGCGCAATGGGTTGCGCAGTGGCGATCGGCCGGTTCGGGTCGCGCTGGCCTTTGCTCGTATGCTGCCTGATGGCGTCCGCGAGCGCGCTTTTCCTGCGCGGTCTCGACGTCTCTGCCCACACGACGTTGCTCGTGTTCGGAATCGGGTTGCACGGCCTCTTCGTGAACGCGGTTCAGTCGACGATGTATGCCCTTTGCGCGTACGTCTATCCCACCGAGATTCGCGCGACCGGGACCGCATCCGCGCTCGCGTTTGGGCGGCTCGGCGCGATTCTCAGCGCGTTCGCGGGGGCCTTCGTGATCACGCAGGGTGGAGCGTCTGCGTACCTGGGCATGCTGGGTGCCGCGATGGCGATGGTTTTTATCTGCCTGATGATCGTGCGTCGTCATATTCCGCCCATCAAGGGCGCTTGAGATCAGTGTCGAGGGCGACGTTTGTCACGCGCTCCGAGCAGAGCACGTAACGATGTCGCTCATGTTGAACCGAATGACGGAAAACGTCTGACAGTACCTTCAGTTGGAGATGGCATGCGCACTCAAGTAGGCATTATTGGCGCCGGTCCTGCCGGCCTCCTTCTTTCTCATCTTTTGCATCTGAAAGGTATCGAGTCTGTCGTGCTCGAAACCCGCAGACGCGAGCAGATCGAATCGACGATCAGGGCGGGTGTACTCGAGCAGGGGACGATGGACCTGCTTGAAGCGTCCGGTGTCGGTGAGCGTATGAAGGCAGAAGGAGCGTTGCATCACGGCTTTGAACTCGCCTTCGACGGAAAGCGGCGGCGCATCGACCTCAAGGCGTTGACCGGGCGGGCCATCACCGTCTATGCGCAACACGAAGTCATCAAGGATCTGGTGGCGGCGCGGGTTGCTGCAGGCGGCTCTATCCTGTTTGATGTCGCGGATGTCTCGATTCACAACATCGACACGTCGGCCCCGTCGATACGGTTCGTGCATCAAGGGCAATCACATACGCTGGACTGTGATTTCGTGATCGGATGCGACGGTTCGCAAGGGGTGTCCCGTTCGGCGATTCCCGAGAGCGTTCGCCGCGATTTCGAGCGCGTCTATCCGTTCGGTTGGTTCGGCATTCTGGTCGAAGGTGCGCCGTCCGCAGACGAGCTGATCTATGCACGTCATGATCGCGGTTTTGCCTTGGTCAGTACCCGTTCGCCGACGGTTCAGCGCATGTATTTCCAGTGCGACCCGAAAGATTCGGTCGACAACTGGTCCGACGACCGGATCTGGGCCGAAATGCACGCACGCGTCGACTCGGCCGATGGTCAGTGCGTTGTCGACGGGAAGATCTTTCAGAAGAATATCGTCGGCATGAGGAGCTTCGTCTCGACGACGATGCAGCACGGCCGACTGTTTCTTGCCGGCGACGCCGCTCATATCGTTCCTCCTACCGGAGCAAAAGGTCTCAACCTGGCAGTCTCCGACGTACGAATCCTGAGCAGTGGACTCGACGCGTATTACCGGACCGGCGATGAAGCGCAACTCGCTTCGTACAGTGAGCTTGCGCTGAAACGGATCTGGCGCGCCGAGCATTTCTCCTACTGGATGACCCGCATGATGCATCGTCTCGACGATGCCTCGCCGTTCGAACAGCAGTTGCAGGTTGCCGAGCTCGAGCATGTGACTACGTCCGAGACTGCGGCGAGGTCCATGGCGGAAAACTATGTTGGGAGCGTTGCCGTCTAGCTTTCGACTTTGCGTCGTTACTCGGTCGTCTTCCGCCTCGAATGACGGAGGAAGACGCGCGAAACCGGCGTGCAGCGCGTCTCGTGCTTTTCGCATCACGATTTACTCTGACAGTACCCCGATCATGACAACAGGATTTCCCGGCATTTTCTCCGTCAGCGACTATCGTGACGAAGCCAGACGGCGGTTGCCACGCATGGTGTTCGACTATCTGGAAGGCGCGGCGGACGACGAATCGGGATTGACGCATAACCGTTCGGCGTTCGACAGGTTGCAGTTGTTGCCGCGCCGGCTGTCGGATGTCAGCAGGCGAGAGCAGTCGGTGCCGCTTTTAGGGCGGCTGATTCCATTACCGCTGGTGATCGCGCCGACGGGCCTCAATAGCGCGTTCTGGCCGAAGGGCGACCTCGCACTTGCGCGCGCAGCGGGCAAGGCCGGTATTCCGTTTGCGCTATCGACGGCTTCCAACATGTCCATCGAAGAGGTGGCAAAAGGGGCCGACGGAGACCTGTGGTTTCAACTGTACGTCGTTCATCGCAACCTCGCGAAGAGTCTGGTCAATCGTGCCCGTTCGGCTCGCTATTCGACCTTGATCCTCACCGCCGATGTCGCGGTGAACGGCTTTCGCCGACGCGATCTTCGCAATGGCTTTGCCATGCCGTTCAAGGCAAGTGCACGTGCGGCCGTCGACGGACTGTCACACCCGCGCTGGCTTTGGTCCTATCTGATGAACGGCATGCCGGAGTTGAAGAATTTCGCCACGGACGATGCATCGGACACCGCCTCCCAGGCGGCGATTCTTCGCCGGCAGATGGATGCGAGCTTCAGTTGGGACGACCTGCGCCGTTTGCGGGACGAATGGCCGGGCAAGCTCCTCGTCAAGGGCATCGTGACGGCCGACGATGCCGCGCGGTGCGTTGCGCTCGGCGCGGACGGCGTCATCGTTTCGAACCACGGCGGCAGGCAACTCGCCGACCTGCCCGCGACGGCCGACGTGCTGCCGGATATCGTCGAGCGCACCTCAGGCACGACGGTCATTCTCGACAGCGGCATCCGGACGGGGGCCGACGTCGTCAAGGCGGTCGCGCTGGGGGCCCACGCCGTGATGCTGGGGCGGGCCACCTTGTACGGGCTGGCTGCCAGAGGGGAAACCGGCGTGAGCGACGTCATCGACATGATCAAACGGGAAACTGACCGGACGCTCGCCCTCATCGGTTGTCGCTCGGTGGGCGAGCTCGATCGCAGCTATGTTTCGAAGCGGCCGTCATAGGCAACTGCGCATTGACGGCGGATTCTGGATGCGCAATTGTTCGGGGTGACGCTCCCGCGTATTTGCCGCCGGAACCTTGTGCCATGAATCAAGTGACGACCACGGATCATTACCATCGCGACGACCGGCTTTTGGCATGGGCGGATCAGGTTCGGGCCAGTTGCGTCCCCATGGTTTTCAGGACCGAATCCGATCAGGGATTTCGTGGCGAGATTTCCAGCGTGAACACGGGCGGAGTGTGTGTGTCGCGGATCTCGGCGGTCGATCACGTCGCGGCTCACGACTGGGACGACGTGCGGCGCACGGCGGACGACTACCTGCTCGTGTCGATACAGATCGAGGGGCGAGGTGCACTCGAGCAGGATGCCCGCACCGCGTTCGTCGACCCTACCGACATGGTGCTGTTCGACTCGTCGCGCCATTTCGTCTGGCATTTTTCCGGACAGCACTACACGATCCGCTTTCCCCGCCAGGCGCTGGAGAAATTGGTGCCGTGCGGCCGGCAGCACACCGCGGTGCGCATTCCTGCGGCCACCGGGATACGCCGTATCGCCGCGGACCATATCGCGTCGCTGCACCGAGTGCTTTCGTCAGACGAAGGCGCGATGACCGCTTGCGAGAGGCTTGGCGATGTGTCCGCCAACCTGGTCGCGCTGGCGCTGGCGGATTATTTCAACACGGTTCCGCTGCCCAGATCCAACGTGAAAGAGATGCATCTGCTGCGGGCGCGCGCGTTGATCAAGGACAGGATTCACGACCCGGAACTGGGACCCGAACTGATCGCCGATGAACTGGGGGTTTCCAGCCGTTACCTCTATCGCCTGTTCGCCGAGGCCGGGGAGTCGATCGGCGAGACCATCTGTACGGCCAGACTCAACGGGTGCGGCGAGTGGCTTCGGCAACGCGCGTACGCTAACCGCTCGATTACCGATATTGCGATGGCTTGGGGTTTCAATAATGCATCGCATTTCAGTCGTACGTTTCGACGTCACTTTGGCGTGTCTGCGCGCGACTACCGTGCGAAGCATCGCGACGTTGGTTGAATCGCCCCTGAGCGGGCTGCGCGGTAATCCCGCCGGCTGGCAGCATAAGTAAAAATCCTGTTCTGTCAGAGTCAAGCGTCCGCCATATTGGCCCCGGACACTTCCTCTACAACGTTGCGGGCGTCCCGTCCCGCGAGTCGTGGAGGAGTATCTTGGCTCTCAACCATCCCCAATATAAGGCGGCTGTCGTGCAGGCCGCCCCGGCGTTCCTTGATCTTCAAGCCGGAATCGAAAAGTCCATACGCCTGATTGAAGAGGCGGCGCAGGCCGGCGCCGCCCTGATCGCGTTCCCTGAAGTGTGGCTGCCGGGCTACCCGTTCTACATCTGGCTGGGTACACCGGCCTGGTATATGAGCAAAGGCTATGTTCAGCGATATTTCGACAACTCGCTGAGCTACGACAGTCCGGAAGCCGATGCACTGAGGGCCGCGGCCAGAAAAAACCGCATCACGGTGGTGATGGGACTCTCGGAGCGCAAGGGCCATTCCTTATATATCTCCCAATGGATCATCGGCCCCGACGGAGAAACCCTCCTGCAACGGCAGAAACTCAAGCCTACCCACCTCGAGCGGACGGTCTTCGGTGACGGCGAGGGCAGTGGCCTGACCGTAATCGACAGTCCGTTGGGAAAGCTCGGCGGGCTTTGTTGTGCCGAACACGTGCAGCCTTTGACCAAGGCCGCAATGTATGCGCAAGGCGAACAGGTCCACGTTGCGGCCTGGCCGAGCTTCTCGCTCTATGAATTTGCCAGCGCATTGAGCCACCAGGTGAACAACGCGGTTTCGCGGACGTATGCCGTCGAAGGAGGTTGCTTCGTCCTCGCGCCTTCGACAGTCGTCACCGAGGAAATGGTCGAGAGCCTTTGCGACACCGAGGAAAAACGTCAACTGTTGCGGGCAGGCGGAGGCCATAGCGTCGGATACGGGCCCGACGGGGCGGAACTGTTCGACAAGATCGACGAAACCGCGGAAGGCCTGCTCTACGCCGATATCGACCTCGGCATGCAATCGCTTTCGAAGTGCGTTTTCGATCCCGTGGGGCATTACTCGCGGCCTGACGTTCTGCGGTTGCTGATCGACCGGCGACCGCGCCCCCCGGTCACCGAGATCCTCGATGGCCCCGCCGGGGAGACGGTCGCCGATGATCAAACATCGTCGGACAACGGTTGCTCGCCGGAGCTCGCGAGAAGTGGCGGAGATCGGTAGCGGCCTGTCGGGCTCGCCATGCGATTCCGTGGCGAGCCGGACGGAGGTTTTCGTGTCGCTGCCGTATCGGCTCGATACCGACTGAAGCGGGATGGTTTTCTTTGAAACAACAGCCATTCAATCACGACGATATATTTAGGATATCGATATGAACTACAAACAAAATAGAGAATACGAATGGAAGATGGTCATCTTTCTTGCGGTGCTGTTCGGCATCGTTGGACTCGATCGTCTGGTCATCGTGTATCTGTTTCCGGTTCTTCTGCCGGAGCTCAAATTGAACAACACGCAGGCAGGCGCAATCGCGTCGGTTCTCGCGTTGACCTGGGCCATTTCGACATGGGTGCTCGGGAGTCTGTCCGATCGCCGTGGGCGTCGCAAGATTCTGCTGGGGTCGTCGATCTTCTTCTCGGTGATGACCTCCTTTACCGGCGTCGCCAAGTCGTTCCACGGCATGCTGCTCGTGCGAGGCCTCCTTGGCGTGGGCGAGGGCGGCGTCTTCAGCGCCAGCGTCGCGACGATCGACGAAATATCGACGCCGAGCCGGCGCGGCTTGAATCTGGGCATTCATCAATCGTTTTTCCCGCTTCTGGGTATCGGCCTTGGACCGATCATCGCTACCCAGCTCGTGATGCACATGCGCTGGGAGTGGGTGTTTTTCGTGCTCGGTATTCCGGGACTTTTGCTGACGTTCCTGATCGGCAGGACCATGCGAAAGACGGAGGCCGGTCGCGACAAGCAGGTCCGGGCGGCCTCGGGCGGCCCGTTGACCGTGCTGAGATACAAGAACATCTGGTTGACCACGGTCATCGGATCGCTCTTCCAGACGGGCCTGTTCGTGTTCTCGACGTTCGTCGCGCTCTATCTGACCAAAGTCGCGGGCCTCAGCCTCGGCACGGTCGGTTTGATCATTTCCGGATGGGGTTTCGGCGGGTTCATCGGAATGGTCGCCGTTCCGGCGATATCGGATCGGCTCGGGCGGCGTATCGTGCTCGTCGTCTCGGCGGCTTGCTATGGCGTCCTGATGTTGGCATTCGTTCTTTGTCACGCTTCTCCGATCGTGATGTTCGTCAACCTCTTTGCTGCCGGGATTTGCGGCTTCGGCATCGCGCCTCTCTTTCTTGCCGTGATTCCTTGCGAATCCGTACCGTCCACGCTGACCGGTTCGGCCGTAGGCGTTCCGACCGCTGTCAGTGAACTCATTGGCGGGGTCCTGATGCCCGTGGTTGCAGGTGGGCTTGCCGACACGTTCGGTCTGGGTTATCCGATGCTGATCGTCGGGGGCGTGTCGTTGGTGAGCGCGCTCGTGGGGATGTTTCTCGATGAAACGGTACCCGCTGCGACGTCGAAGCATTCCGTCTCGAACATCGACGCGGCCTGAACGTCCGTCGAAGCGCAGGCGGATTTCAGATCGTTGCGCGGACTCGCTCGATCGAGGCCGCCTGCGTCGGCCGGGGGGCGGTATCCGCGGCGAAGAGGGGCGCTGCCAGGGTTGGCTACGCCATTGTCATTTCTGACGATGCGCTACAAAAAAGCCGACGCGCAATCTACGAAGACCGAAATGCACGAGAGACGTAGATGCCAACCCCGCCGCAGCTTTCAGTCGTCGACGCAAAAGGCGCGATCGATCGACGCGAGATCTCCTGCCTGGAATACGTTCAGGCGCTCGTGGATCAACACGCCAAAACCGAGTCGCTGAACGGGTTCGTGTTTTTCAACCGTGACGCGCTGTTGCAAGCGGCGCGGGAACACGATGAATCGCTCATAGCCCGAACGGGCCGGTTGCCGCTTTCCGGCATTCCATTGGCCATCAAGGACAACATCGACTGCGCGGGCATGCCGACCGCCGCGGGAACGGCAGCGCTCCGCGACGCCGTACCTCGAGCTGACGCACCCGTCGTGGCACGCGTGATCGACGCGGGCGCGTTGGCCGCCGGCAAAGCCAACATGCACGAACTCGCTTTCGGCTGCACCAACGACAACGGATTTTTCGGCCCGGCCCGCAACCCGTATGACCCGTCCAGAATTGCAGGCGGAAGCAGCGGCGGGTCTGCCGTGCTGGTGGCGAGTGGTGCGGTGCCGGCGGCGCTCGGCACCGACACGGGCGGATCGGTGCGATCGGCGCCGAAACCGTGGCGGTCGGGTCTGAAGCGCTCCACGTCTTTGCCGCATACACACGAAATACCGAACCGGGCAGCAACGCAGGGGTACCCGGTATCACCGTTCCCGCAGGTCTGACCCGGGACTGGCTCCCGGTTGGATTGGCGCTGGACGGTGCGCCGCATTCGGATCGGCGCATCCTGCAAATCGGCAAGGAAATGGAGCGCGTTCTGTGTGCCGCGACGTTCCCGCGTCTCGACGCACACGTTTGATCCATCCGGCAACGGCTTAACGAGAACGGCAAGCAAATGAATCGTCGAAATATCCTGAAAAGTATTGCGCTCGATGCTGCAAGTGCCGCGGTGGGCGTTGGGGGGCTCGTGCCGGCATCGGTACGAAACCGTATTGGCGGTTTAGTCTCTTGTATCGGACGATTTGTCGCGTCGCGCGTACGTGGCCGTCGACCGCGCCGTTCAATCGTCATGACGGCGGGGTCGTTCCGGCCGCGGCGACGGAGGCGGCAAGCTCCGCGCGGTTGGAGAATCCCTTCTTGTCCATGATCCGCCGCAAATGGGTGCGCACGGTCGACAGGCTGATGCAGAGAAGACGGCCGATATCCTGATCGGTACAACCCTTTGCGACCAGCTGGGCGATCTCGTTCTCACGGTCCGTGAGCCCTGTCGCGCTGCCTGTCCGGCGTTTGATCGCGCGGCAAAGGAACGGCTCGATCGCATCGAGCACGAGTTTGTCGCGCATCTCGAACTCAGGCCGATTCCTCGTTCGCCAGATTCTCAGGTCGCTGAGCTGGCGTTCGCCGTCGAAGACAAACACGTTGATCCCGTGATGCAACCCATCCTGCGCGAGAAACTCGTTGTAGAACTCGCTTTTCTCCAGTGCAGGCCGGTCCATCACTTCTTCCACCAACGTGGCCCTGCGCCGCTTGCAGAGTTGCGCCGTCATCGGGTCATTGTGCTGGTACCAGCTCGTGTAGCGACGCACGTGATCCGAGTCGACATTGACTGCAATCGGGTCGGCGTACATCCCTTTTTCGGCATCCCAGTTGTAGGAGACGCAGAAATCGGATCGCAGCAGCCGGGTCAGGTCTGACAAAACGACGCGCCTGACATCCACGATCGGCCCGAGCTCCTCGAGCCGCCCGATGATGTCACCGAAAAGTCGGAGTTCGTCGAGCGTGAGATCGTGAACTTGTGGCTTCAAGGGTGCCTCATCGGTAGGTGGAATCGGGAGACAGCATGCGCGACAGCCTCGAAAGACTGGTTCGCATTACACATCAAGCATAGCAAGGCAAAAAATCCCGATCAGCAACGAACTTCACTGCCGTTACCTGTCCGTTGTATTCATGCCGCAGTCAGGTCCACTGCCTATTGCAGATCGGAAGGGAGGTTCGCGAGGGCGCCTGAATTTCTTGAGCGCGGGCTCAGGCCGAGTTTCCCCTGTCGATATTTCTAACGATGGGGCTCAAAAAACGGTGCTCATAGAGTAGACGCGCAGTGGGAAGCGGACGTGCCGAGACTGTTCGTTGTAGCGAGGCAAGCGGGAGGATTACCCGGAGACGCCTGCCCATTGACCAAACGATTCCGATGCATTTCAAGCGGGACGTTTTCCTCAGTCATTTTCGTCAACGAAAGCTACGCATAAAATTAGGAAAGCGATATGAATACGGTCATCAAGCGAAGCATGGTGGTGTGCGCCGCGGTCGGATGCGGCGTGGCACATGCACAGTCCTCAGTGACGCTGTACGGGCTGGTGGATGCGGGTATTACGTACACGAACAATGCGACATCGAGCACCGGACATGGCGCGCTCGTGCAGTTTGCATCCGGGTCTTCGCAGGGAGATCGCTGGGGGCTGACGGGTAAAGAGGACCTGGGTGGCGGACTCAAGGCGATCTTCACGCTCGAAAGCGGCTTTCAACTTTCCAACGGGGCCTTGGCGCAGAGCGGGCTCTTGTTCAATCGCGCAGCCTTCGTCGGCCTTGACGGACGCTTCGGCACGCTGACGCTCGGGCGGCAATACGACTTCATCGGCGATATCTTTCCGGCGTACTCGATTGCGGGAAATACGGCAGCGGGCATCCTGGGGTGGGGGATCCCGGCGTATGCGGCTGGCGGATATACGCTCGATAACCGACTGTGGGGCGATAACGTCAACAACTCGGTGAAGTATCTTTCGCCGACGATTTCGGGTTTCAGTGTCGGCGCCATGTATGGTTTCGGCAACGTCGCCGGCTCGTTGGGCACCAACAGCTCGATGAATTTTCTGCTGAACTACAGCCAAGGCGGGCTCGCCGCATCGCTGTCGTATTTCAAGCAGCATAACGCGACGACTTCCGCGAATTTGACCGAATACGCCGGCGGTGCAACCTACAGCCTGGGGAAAGCGCAGATTTTTGGTGTCGTGACCGATGTTCAGTTGAGCAGCGGCACCCGGGCTCGGGCGCTGACCTATGACGGTGGCATGACTTACTTCGTCAAGCCCGATATTTCGCTTGGAGCAGGGTTCCAGTTTCAACAGCGCAACAACGGCGTCGGCAGCGCGAACCAGGTGACCATCGGGGCGGATTACTTCATTTCCAAGCGAACGGACGTGTATTTCGTTGGCGCGCTCGCGCATGATCATGCACACGGCGCGCAAATCGAAGCAGCGCTCGGATCGCCGTCCAGCACGAGTTTTCAGACTGCGGCACGGATCGGCATTCGCCACAAGTTCTGACGGTTGCGGGTCGAGCGCGATGGCGAACCGGGGGGGCGCCCATTTGTCTTCGACGCGGTATCGGCCGCTACATCGCCGCACCATAAAGATGATGCGCGTCAGTCAGTGCATCCGCGACGAGTTCCAGGCCGTCCCGGCACTGCTCCCGATCCTGCGGCCCGCCAAGGCAGATACGGATCGCCGCCGGCGGGTCGCCGTCCGTCGAAAATGCCGCGCTCGCCACGGCGGCGACGTTTCGACTCCGCAGATGCTGCGCCAGATCCGGTGCGGTCCATAGGCACTCGCCCGGAATCGGCAACCAGAGATGGAAACCGTCGGGGTGGGCATCGAAAGGCCATGCGCCGAGAATCCGGCCCGCGATCGCCTGCCGTGCATGCGCCTCGGATCGAATCGCGGCCAGCATCTCGCTTGCCGTGCCGTCATTGATCCACTGGGTAGACAGCAGCATCGTGAACGGGCTCGGCATCACGGTCGTGGCGCGCAATGCACCCGCGACACGCTGTGCTTCGCGCACCGTCGGTGCCAACAGGTAGGCGATTCGCAGCCCGGCGCCGAGATTCTTCGACATGCCGGTCACGTAGTAGGTCAGTTCAGGGGCCAGCAATGCCAGTGGCGGCGGTGCGCTCTGCGGCAGCATCGCATAGGCGTCGTCCTCGATGATGGGCACGTTGTAGCGTGTGGCGATATCGGCCAACGCTTCGCGGCGCCGGAACGGTATCGTGAGCGTGCTCGGGTTCTGCAGGGTCGGGTTGCAGTACAGCGCAGCGGGCTGTCCGCTTCGGCAGAGCGATTCGAAGGCATGCGGCAACGGCCCGTCGTCGTCCCGCGGCAGCGGCTGTAACCGCACGCCCAGTTGCGATGCGATGGCCTTGATGCCGGGGTAAGCGAGTGAATCGAGGCAGATCGAGTCGCCGCGGCTCGCAAGCCGGGAAACGAGCGCGACGAGGGCGCTGTGGATTCCCGGACAAACGAGCACGGTATCGCTGCTGCAGCCGGGCAGGCGATTGGCCAGCCATGCGCGGCCGGCGGCGCGATCCGCCGGTGTGCCGCCGAAATCCTGATATCGCATCAATTGGTAAGGGTCCGCCGCGGCGAACAACGCGGCAGCCGATTCCTGCAGTCGCCCGGCCATCTCGGGCGGCTCCGGTGGCATGTTCATCGACATCTCGATGCTGCTCCCGCCCGACAGCGGGATCGTCCGGGTTGGGCCGCGCACGAACGTACCGCTTCCTGCCCGTGTATCGAGCAAGCCGCGTCTGCGGGCTTCAGCATACGCGCGGGCCACCGTCGTGTAGTTCAGGTTCAGCGCACCGGCGAGATCGCGCAGCCCGGGTAGGCGGTCGCGTGATTTCAGCCGGCCCGCCGCCAGGTCTTCCTCGATCAGGTCGGGGATCAGCAGGTACGCCGGCTTCCTGCTTTCCAGGAGTCGCTTCGACCAATGATGGATTATGTAATCCATACCTGTTTCCATTTGATGATTCATCAAAACGTTAGCATGGCGCATTAATCGGAAATATCTATATCGCCATTCCGAAGCCAGATGATTGCATTGATCGCATCATGTATCGGATTGATGCATGGATGCACGCTCGATGCGCACGCATGCTTGCTGGTTGCTTCACACGGGTGCGCGCCGTCGCCCGGACGGGACACTTCCTGTCCGAACCGCATTCGGTCACGCAAGGATCGGACCGGCTGCATCGGCATTTATCGATTGAATGATCGGAGAGTGATCGCATCAGGTCTGTGCCTGGTTGGCATATGCGTTGCGTTAATGAGATCGCCCGGACTCGAAAGTGTTCGGGAATATCACTGAACTCATTATCAAACGGAGCGTGCCATGCCCGCAGTCAATCAGCCGTTGCACAAGAAGGGAGATTTCCTCGTCGATTACGAGGAAAAGGTGTTCGAAGACGTCAAGGCGGAACCGGGCGAGAAAGCGCTCGTGACGTTCCACACGGTTGCGTTCGAGGGATCGATCGGCTTCGTGAACCTGCTGCAGGCGACTCGCCTGCAACGCAAGGGATTCGAGACGTCGGTGCTGCTCTATGGCCCCGGCGTGACGCTCGGCCTCCAGCGCGGATTTCCGACGCTCGGCGACGAGGCGTTTCCCGGTCATCTGAACTTCAACAAGCAACTCGTCAAGTTCATGGAAGAAGGCGGGAAAGTCTACGCGTGCCGTTTTGCGCTGCAGGCGCTCTACGGGCATGGCGAAGCGTCGCTGATCGAGGGCATTCGACCGATCAATCCGCTCGACGTGCTGGATATCCAGCTGCTTCACCGCAAGGAGAACGCGCTGGTCATCCATACCTGGACCGTTTGATCGAATGACGGGTGCCATCATGTCCGACAAACGTATCGTCCGGGCGGCAGCCGTCCAGATCGCTCCCGATCTGGAACGCGCCGGCGGCACGCTCGACAAGGTCTGCGCGGCGATCGACGAGGCCGCCGGCAAGGGCGTCCAGCTGATCGTCTTTCCTGAAACATTCGTGCCGTATTACCCGTACTTCTCGTTCGTGCGGACGCCGGTCGCATCCGGCGCCGATCACATGCGGCTGTACGAGCAGGCCGTGGCGGTGCCGGGCCCCGTGACGCATGCCGTTGCGGAGCGCGCGCGTCTGCACGGGATGGTGGTCGTGCTCGGCGTGAACGAGCGCGACCACGGCAGCCTGTACAACACGCAGCTGATCTTCGACGTCGACGGGCGCCTCGCGGTGAAGCGCCGCAAGATCACGCCGACGTTTCACGAGCGGATGATCTGGGGGCAGGGCGACGCGGCCGGACTCAAGGTTGCGCAGACCGGTGTCGGACGGGTCGGTGCGCTCGCGTGCTGGGAGCACTACAACCCGCTCGCCCGTTATGCGCTGATGACGCAGCACGAGGAAATTCATTGCAGTCAGTTTCCCGGCTCGCTGGTCGGCCCGATCTTTGCGGAACAGATCGAAGTCACGATCCGCCACCACGCGCTGGAAGCGGGCTGCTTCGTCGTCAATGCGACCGGCTGGCTGACGGACGCCCAGATCGAGTCGATCACGGGCGATCCGAATCTGCAGAAGGCCCTGCGCGGCGGATGCAATACCGCGATCGTGTCACCGGAGGGGCAGCATCTGGCCGAGCCCTTGCGGGAGGGCGAAGGGATGGTGATCGCCGACCTGGACATGTCGCTGATCACCAAGCGCAAGCGAATGATGGATTCGGTCGGCCACTATGCACGGCCGGAACTGCTGAGTCTTGCCATCAACGATCGGCCGGCGACGACGGTGACCCCGATGGGGATCGGCGTGCCGGCCGCACGCGACTTCGAGGGACATTGCCATGAGCGCGAACGCGAAACCGTCGGTGCAGAGCCGGCAATTGATGACTGAACTGCAGTCGGTCGGGCTGCGCCTCGCCGATCCGCGGGTGGGCGCCGCGAGCCGGCGCGGCGGCGCCGGGCCGTCCGATCACAAGGCCGTGACGGTCGACGGCGTGACCATCATGGTGCCGGTGCACACGAGTACCGCGTGGGATTCGCCGTTCGTCGCGGCGGCGCCCGATGCGGCGGGCGTCAGCCTGCTCTCGCGCGGCACCATCCCGATCGCGAGCATCAGCTTTCCGTCGAGCCCGCGCTTCTACGCGTTGCAGACACTGGAGGGCGTGCCGTACTCGCACATCGCGACGCTGCATGGCGCCGACGTGCTGGCGACCACGGTGTTGCAGACCTGCATTCGCTACGAGAGCCGGCGCAAGACCTGCCAGTTCTGCTCGATCGGCCAGTCGCTCGCGGCCGGCCGGACGATCGCCCGCAAGACGCCGGAACAGCTCGCCGAGGTTGCGCGCGCGGCGGTCCTGCTCGACGGCGTCAAGCACATGGTGTTGACGACCGGCACACCGCCGACGCCGGATCGCGGTGCGCGCGTGCTGTGCGAAAGCGCGTTCGCGATCAAGGCGGCCGTCGATCTCCCGATCCAGGCGCAATGCGAGCCGCCCGACGACGACAGCTGGTTCGACCGGATGAGGGCCAGCGGGATCGATACGTTGGGCATGCATCTGGAAGCCGTGACGCCGGCGGTGCGCGAACGGATCATGCCGGGCAAGGCGAGTGTGCCGCTGTCCCGATACATGGCGGCATTCCGCGCGGCCGTCGGCGTGTTCGGCCGCGGTCAGGTCAGCACCTACATCCTCGCCGGGCTCGGCGACAGCGCGGCCGCGATCCTCGACATGTCGCGCGAACTGATCGGGTTGGGCGTGTATCCGTTCGTCGTGCCGTTCGTCCCGATCAGCGGCACGCCGCTGGAGAGTCATCCGGCGCCGTCGCCGGAGTTCATGCGGGCGGTGCTCGAACCGCTCGGCGCCATGCTGCGCGACGCCGGCATGCGCTCCGCCGACATCAAGGCAGGCTGCGGAAAGTGCGGCGCCTGCTCGTCGCTTTCGACCTACGAGGGGTGAGCATGTACTGCGCAGAGATGGGACTGGCCGACTGCTGCGACACCTACCGGCCCGCCGAATACCGGATCAAATGGGCGGCGCTTCCGTGGGAAATCGACGAAGCATACAAGCTGCGCCGGGCGGTGTTCTGCATCGAGCAGGGGATCTTCGCCGGCGACGATCGCGACGATATCGATCGCCACGCGCAACTGCTGGTCGCAGTCAGCTGCTGCGCGGGGCTGCCCGAGCAGGTGGTCGGCACGGTGCGGATTCATGAAACCGTGCCCGGAACCTGGATGGGCTCGCGGCTGGCGGTGCATCCGGCGTTTCGCAGGCAGGGCAGGATCGGCTCGATGCTGATCGCACTTGCCGTCAGCAGCGCGCATGCCGAAGGTTGCCGAACCTTCGTCGCACACGTGCAATCGCAGAACGTGCCGCTGTTTCGTCGGCTTCACTGGGATGCGCTCGGCGAGGAAACGTTGTTCGGACGTCCTCATCAACTGATGCAGGCCCGGCTGGCGCACTATCCGCCGTGCGGCACGCCGTTCGAGGGTTTCGTCCTGCGCTCGGAGGTGCGGCCATGAGTGTCGACGGTCGCATCGCAACGCTGCGCGCAAGTCGCGGCTTCCAGCACAAGCACGACATCTCCGGCGTGGTCGCATCGCTCGCAGCGGCATTGCCGAACGGCGAGCGGGATCTCGCGCAGGCGGTGGCACTCGGCGACGACTGCGCGGCGATTCCCGACGCGGACGGTTACCTGCTGTTTGCGATCGAGGGCATGGTCGGCGATTTCGTCAAGTCGATGCCGTGGTTCGCGGGGTACAGCGGCGTGATGGCGAACGTCAGCGACGTCTACGCGATGGGCGGGCGGCCGATCGCCGTCGTAGATGCATTGTGGAGCGACGGAATCGACGCCGCGCGGCCGGTGCTCGCCGGGATGGCCGCGGCTGCGTCGGCGTATGGCGTGCCGATCGTCGGCGGCCACAGCAACGCGCGCAGCGCGCAGGGGCAACTGGCCGTATCGATCCTGGGCCGGGCCCGCGCGCTGCTGTCGAGCTTCAGCGCGCAGCCGGGCGATCGCCTGATGATGGCGGTCGACCTGCGTGGCGCATTCGAGGATCCGTATCCGTTCTGGAATGCGTCGGTCGGCGCGCCGCCGGCCCGGCTGCGCGGCGATCTCGAGATCCTGCCGGCGCTGGCCGAAGACGGGCTGTGCGATGCCGCGAAGGATATCTCGATGGCGGGCGTGCTCGGGACGGCGCTGATGCTCGTCGAATGCTCGCGCGTCGGCGCGCGCATCGAACTCGACGCGATCCCGCGTCCGCCCGGCGTCGATTTCGATCGCTGGCTGACGGCCTTTCCGAGCTACGGGTTCCTGATGTCGGTCCGGCCGGCGCATGCCGACGCGATCGTGGAACGCTTCGCGGCGCGCGGGCTCGCGTGCGCCGTGATCGGCGATATCGACGCAACGCGCGAGGTCGTCGTCGAAGAAGCGGGCGAAACGGCGGTGCTGTGGGATTTCCGGATCGAACCGTTCATTACCGGCGGCGGAGGTGTCCGATGAGTGGCGACGCGTTGCGCATCGCGCTGCTGACCCATTCGGTGAATCCGCGCGGCGGTGTCGTGCACGCACTTGAACTCGCCAGTGCGCTGCACGAAGCGGGAAGCGACGTCACCGTGTTCGCGCCGGCCGCGCCGGGCGAGGCGATGTTCCGCGATGTCCCGTGCCGCGTCGTGCTGGCGCGCGTCGATGGCCGCCCTGGCAGCGTCGCGGAAATGGTGTCCGCGCGGATTGCCGCGATCAGGCGCGCGTTGCAGGAGCACGAGGCGGGCGGGTTCGACGTCCTGCATGCACAGGACAGCATCACGGGCAATGCGCTGGCCGAGTTGCGGCAGGCAGGCGCAATAGACGGCTTCGTACGGACCGTGCATCACCTCGACGTATTCGACGACCCGCAGCTCGAGCGCTGGCAGGAACGTGCGTGGCGTGCGGCGGACCAGGTGCTGTGCGTGAGCGCCGTGTGGGCGGCCACGATGCGCAAGACGTTCGGGGTCGACGCAAGCGTGGTGCCCAACGGCGTGGACGTCGCCCGGTTCGCTCGTGCGGACCAGGCGGACATGCAGGCGGTGCGGCAGCGGCACGGCCTGCACGGCGGCCCGATTGTCCTGGCGATCGGCGGGATCGAGGAGCGGAAAAACTCGATCGCGTTGCTCGAGGCGTTCGCCCGATTGCGCGGCACGATGCCCGATGCACGGCTCGTGATCGCGGGCGGCGCGAGCCTGCTCGATCACGACGCATACGCACGCCGCTTCGTCGCGCGCGCCGCTGCCCTCGGGCTGGGGATCGGCGTCGACGAACCCGTCGTGTCGACGGGGCCGCTCGACGACGCGGCGCTGGTCGCGCTGATGCACTGCGCCGACGTGGTGTCGATGGTGTCGGTCCGAGAGGGATTCGGTCTGGTCGTGCTCGAGGGGCTTGCTTGCGGAAAGCCCGTCGTCGTGTCCGAAATCGAACCCTTTACCGAGTATCTGGACGAGCACGCGTGCGTGTGGGCCGATCCCGGCGATGTGGATTCGATCGCCGACGCGCTGCGCGACGCGCTCTCGGGACGGCGTGTTCCCGATTTCGCACATGCCGTCCCCGCTGTGCTGAACCGCTACTCATGGGAAGCGAGTGCGCGAAGGCATCTGGATATCTACCGGGCCCGGCTGGCGCAGCGTGCGCGAGTCGTGTCCACTGAATGAGGAGGAATCATGCCGGTCATGCATTTTCGGGTTCGTTGGCCCGATCAGTCGGAAACAAATTGCTATTCGCCTTCGACCGTCGTGTCGGAATTCTTCACGCCCGAGACGCAGTACGCGCTCGACGACTTCGTCGAGCGAGCCCGACGCGCACTGGGTATCGCGTCCGATCGCGTCCGCGAGAAATACGGATTCGCGTGCTCGGCCGCGATGGACGAGCTGGCACGGATCGAAGCGAACGCGGAACGATTCGCGCCGCAGGGCGACGCGACCGTGACCGTCATCGAACTCGTTTGAGGCGTAAGGCACGCAGGAATCCACTGTCTTCTTCAACACACATTCAGGACTGCATCATGTCAAGCGAACCCGTTGTTTCATCCAGCCTCCCGGATTCCGATGCCCATCTGCGCGTAGCCGTCATCGGCGGCGGGCAGGCGGGGTTGTCGATCAGCTACTACCTGAAGCAGGCAGGTATCGATCATCTCGTATTCGAAAAGGAGACCGTGACGCATACGTGGCGCAAGCAGCGCTGGGACGCGTTCTGTCTCGTGACGCCGAACTGGCAGTGCGCGCTGCCGGGTTATCCGTATCGCGGTGCCGATCCGCACGGCTTCATGACGAAGGACGAGATCGTCGAGTATCTCGACGGATTCATCCGCAGCGTCGATGCACCGGTGCTGGAACATACCGCCGTCGAGCGTGTGACGCGCGACGCGGACGGGCGCTATCGCATCGCGACGTCGCGCGGCGCGTACACGGCGGATCAGGTCGTCGTTGCATCGGGCGGCTACCATCGGCCGATCGTGCCGCGGATGGCCGAGCGGTTGCCGGCAACGATCGTGCAGATCCAGTCGTCGGAATACCGGAATCCGGCCGCATTGCCGGACGGACCGGTTCTCGTGGTCGGATCGGGGCAGTCGGGCGCGCAGATCGCGGAAGACCTCCACCTCGCCGGGAGAAAGGTGTTCCTCGCGGTAGGCGATGCACCGCGCTGTGCCCGTTTCTACCGGGGCAGGGACGTCGTCGACTGGCTGGCCGACATGCAGTACTACGACATGCCGGTCGATGCGCATCCGCTGCGCGAAGGCGTGCGCGACAATACCAACCACTATGTGACCGGCCGCGATGGCGGGCGCGATATCGATCTACGCCGCTTTGCGGCCGAAGGGATGGAACTGTACGGCCGGCTGGAGGATTTCGCGGGCGGGCAGTTGCGCTTCTCCGCGGATCTGTCGGCGCAGCTCGACAGCGCCGACGATACGTACAACCGGATCAATGCCGGCATCGATGCCCATATCGAGAAGAACGGGATCGCGGCGCCGCCGGCGACGCGCTACGAGCCCGTGTGGCGTCCGGCCGGCGAGCGCACGGCGCTCGATCTCGCGGCCAGCGGCATCGCATCGGTCGTCTGGTGCATCGGCTTCACTCCGGATTTCAGCTGGCTGGATGCGCCGGTATTCAACGGCCGCGGTTATCCCGCGCACCAGCGCGGTGTGACGCCGGTTCCGGGGCTCTACTTCGTCGGGCTGCCCTGGCTATATACGTGGGGTTCCGGGCGATTCTCCGGGGTGGCGCGCGATGCGGCCCATATCGTCGAACAGATCCAGGCCGGGACGACGGCCGCGCGGCGCTCGGCCGAAAGCCTGGCCGCCTGACGCCGATGCATACCGCCATCCATCGCTATCGGGCCGGCATGCCGCAACTCGCGCACACGGGGCTCGCGGAGAACTGGCTGCTCAAGGAGTGCGGGCAGCGTCACTGGGACGCGCTGGCCGCGCACGGCGGCCGCGACGTCCCCGAGTTCTTCGACGACGAGGGGCGGCGTGCCTATGCGTCGTTCGTTGCGGTGCACGTCGACATGAACCGCCGTCACGCGATTCGCGAGAACGACACGTTCGCGCTTCATGTCGCGCTTCGCAGGGTCGGCCCGATTCGCCATTTCAGCGAGCAGCGGATCCGGCACGGCGACGACGAAGCCGGTATCGTGCGGATGATGTCGACGTTCGTGACGCGTGAACACGCCGGGAGCAACCGCTCGGTGGCGAAGGCGCGCATGACCGGCATCGACGGCCACACCGGACCGGTTCCGGCCGATGCGCTGGCGATGGCGGAACGTGCGAAGAAGTTGCGCGTGCGGGATGCGTCGATCGTGCCGGCGCTCGCCGGCCTCGCGGAGGGCGACGGCGCAAGCGTCTCGTTTCTGCCGTGCCCGAACACGGATTTCAATGGCGCGGACCTGCTTTACTTCGCCAGCTTCCAGGCGTTCGTCGACCGCGCGGAATGGCAGCATTACCGCTTCGAGCAGGCCCCCGTGCTGGCGGCGCGTCAACTGTACTTTCATGGAAATCTCGACATCGGCGATTCGTTGACCGTGCGTTTCGCGCGTGCTCGATCCGATGCGGATGGCCTGTTGCACTGGAGCGAAATCGTGCGCGACGGCGACGGGACGAAGATTGCCGATGTGATCACGCAAAAGCGCTGGAGTCGGGCATGAACGAAGCGGCATGCATGGAGCCGGGCACCGGCGTGGAGAACGTCGCGCGGAACGATCGAGGCGCGCGCGCGGTGCCGCTGCGGAAACTCTACACGCGCAGCGATCTCGACGCCGTCGCGCATCTCGACGGCATGCCCGGCGCGTGGCCCTATGTGCGCGGGCCGTACGCGTCGATGTATACCGATCGCCCATGGACGATCCGGCAATACACGGGGCATGCCGACGCCGCGGATTCCAATCTCGCGTTTCGCACGGCACTCGAGCAGGGCGCGCAGGGGGTGTCCGTGGCATTCGACCTGGCAACGCAGCGGGGTTACGACTCGGACTGCGCCGAGGCGCGGGCCGACGTCGGCTTGGCCGGCGTCGCGATCGATACGGTCGAGGACATGGTGCGGCTGTTCGACGGCATTGCGCTCGACGCCACGACCGTGTCGATGACGATGAATGGCGCGGTCCTGCCGATCATGGCGGCGTTCGTCGTGGCCGCCGAGGAGCAGGGCGTGCCGCCCGAGCGGATCGGCGGGACGATTCAGAACGACATCCTGAAGGAGTACATGGTCCGCAATACGTGGATCTTCGAGCCGGAGCCGTCGATGCGGATCGTCGCCGACGTCGCGTTGTGGCTCGCGCGGCATGCACCGCGCTTCAATGCGCTGTCGGTGTCGGGATATCACTTCCAGGAAGCCGGCGCCGATGCCGTGCTCGAGCTCGCGCTGACGCTGTCGAACGCGCGCGCGTACGTCGACACGCTGGCCGCACGCGGCATGCCTGCGGATGAAGCCTGCTCCCGTTTGAGCTTTTTCTTCGGCGTCGGCAGCGATTTCTATACGGAAATCGCCAAGCTGCGCGCGGCGCGCCTCCTGTGGGCGGAGATCGCACACGCGTGCGGCGCGCGTTCGCCCCGGGCGTGCGCACTGCGCATGCATTGCCAGACGTCGGGCTGGTCGTTGACGGCACAGGAGCCGGAAAACAACATCGTTCGCGTGACGGCGCAGGCGATGGCCGCGGCGTTCGGCGGCACGCAGTCGCTGCACACGAATGCGTACGATGAAGCGCTTGCACTGCCTTCCGCGGCGGCGGCGCGCCTCGCGCGCAATACGCAGCTGATTCTGCAGCATGAAACGGGACTGTGCGACACGGTCGATCCGTGGGCCGGCTCGTACATGATGGAGTCGCTGACGGACGACATCGCGACACGCGTGCGCGCCGAGCTGGCCGCCATCGACGCGCAGGGCGGCGTGATCGCCGCGATCGAGTCCGGCTGGGTCAAGCGGCGCTTGCTGCGCGCCGCGGCCGCGACGCAGGCGCAGGTCGATTCCGGGCGCCGAACCGTGGTTGGCGTGAACCGTTTCGTCGCGGACGAACCGACTGGCGAATTCATGGTGTGCGAGATCGACGGCCGTCACGTGCGTGCCGGGCAGGCGCGGCGAATCGCAGCCGTCAAGGCCGCGCGCGATCCGGCGCGGGTTGCGATGGCGTTGCAGCGGCTGGCCGACGCCGCGCGTGACGGCACCGGAAACCTGCTGGCACTGGCGATCGACTGCATGCGGGCACGTGCGACCGTCGGGGAGTGTACGCGCGCGCTGGAATCGGTATGGCCGCGGCATGTCGTGGCGGTGGAAGCGGACGGCGAGGGCGTCTACGGCGAACATCGGCGAGACGATGCTGCATGGCGGGCGGCGAAAGGCTGCGTCGACCGGCTGGCGAAACGCGTGGGACGCAGGCCGCGCATCATGATCGCCAAGCTCGGCCAGGACGGGCACGACCGCGGTGCGGCCGTCGTCGCAACTGCGCTCGAGGACGCCGGATTCGACGTCCTGCGCCTGCCGCTGTTTCAGCAGCCGGCATGTGTGGCGGCTGCCGCGCAGGCGTATGGCGCCGACATCGTGGGCATTTCGTCGTTGTCGGGTGCCCACCTCGAACTGGTCGAGGGGCTACTCCACGCACTGACGTCGTATGACGCCGCGATTCAGGTGGTGTTGGGCGGAATCTTTCCCGCAGCGGATGCGCGACACCTGAAGATGAAGGGTGTCGCGGCGACGTTCGGGCCCGGCGCACCGATCGACGCTATCGCCGAAGCGCTGTGCGCATGTATCGAGCGGGCTCGGTGTGCGCACGTGGCGGACGGCGCCAGCTGACGCTTTCTCGTGCGCCGCAACAAGTCCGCGATGGAATGCGCGCGCGATTTCGGCGCGCAACTGCACACGGTATTGCTCGCCGGCGTCGTATGCGCGAGCAGCGATCTTTATCACCGCAGCAGATAAACGTATCCGAATCGCTTCGTTGACGCACGCCGGTACGCCCTCGTAGATTCGCGTTTTGACCGAATCAGGGCCATGCCGTGACGACTACCGCCATCCGCGACGCCGCGACGCTATCCGCTGGACATCCTGCCTTGCGGCCGGACGGCGCGGCGCAGCATTTCGACATCGTGCCGTTCGACGCGCCGCTCGGCGCCGAAGTGATCGGCCTCGACCTGTCGCAACCGCTCGACGCCGGCGACTTCGCGCGCATCCATCGCGCGCATCTCGATCACCACGTGCTGGTGTTTCGCGACCAGCGCATCACGCCGGACGAGCACATCGCGTTCAGCCGCCGCTTCGGCCCGCTGCAGATTCACGTGCTGCACCAGTTCGCGCTGGCCGGCCACCCGGAAGTGCTGATCGTGTCGAACATCGTCGAGAACGGCAAACCGGTCGGGCTCGGCGATGCCGGCCATTTCTGGCACTCCGACCTGTCGTACAAGGAAAAACCGAGCCTCGGCTCGCTGCTGCACGCGCAGGAACTGCCGGCGGAAGGCGGCGATACGCTGTTCGCGAACATGCATCTCGCGTGGGACACGCTGCCCGCGCACCTGCGCCGCGCAGTCGAAGGGCGGCGCGCCGAGCATACGTATCTCGCGCGCTATGCGGAACTGCAGGCGCGCAGCCGGTGGCGGCCCAACCTGTCGCCCGAGCAGATCGCGCAGGTCGCGGCGGTCGTTCATCCGGTCGTGCGCACCCATCCTGAAACCGGCCGAAAGGCACTGTTCGTCAGCGAGCATTTCACGACGCGCATCGTTGGCTTGCCCGATGACGAAAGCCGCGCGCTGCTCGACGAACTGTTCGCGCACAGCGTGCGCGCCGAGCACCTGTATCGGCATGCGTGGCGCGACCACGACCTCGTGTTCTGGGACAACCGTTCGCTGATGCATCTCGCCGCCGGCACGCCCGACCACCTGCGCCGCAAGCTGTACCGCACGACGATCGAAGGCGATGCGCCTTTCTGAGCCGCGAGCCGCGTCATTCATTCCTGCCCCTTCCTGACCGGAGTTCCGATGTCGTTTTCGTTCTTGCCGGCGCGTCGCGCGCTGGCGGCCACGCTCACCGCCGCGCTCGCCTTCGCGGGTGCGGTCATCCCGCAAGCCGCGCACGCGGAAGGCCGCATCCGCATCGCCGAGCAGTTCGGCGTCGTCTACCTGATGCTGAACGTCGCGCGCGACCAGCAACTGATCGAGAAGGAAGGGCGCAAGGCTGGCCTCGACATCAAGGTCGACTGGGTGCGACTGTCGGGCGGCGCGGCCGTGAACGACGCGTTGCTGTCCGGCGCGGTCGACGTCGCGGGCGCGGGCGTCGGTCCGCTCTTGACCGTGTGGGATCGCACGCGCGGCCGGCAGAACGTGAAGGGCGTCGCGTCGCTCGGCAATTTTCCGTATTACCTCGTGAGCAGCAACCCCAACGTGAAGACGATTGCCGACCTGAGCGCGAAGGACCGCATCGCGGTGCCGGCGGTCGGCGTGTCGGTGCAGTCGCGCGTGCTGCAGTACGCGGCCGCGAAGCAGTGGGGCGACAAGCAGTTCGACAAGCTCGACGCGCTGACGCAGGCGATTCCGCATCCGGACGCGACGGCCGCGATTCTCGCGAACAGCAACGTGATTACCGGTCACTTCGGCAATCCGCCGTTCCAGGAGCAGGAACTCGCCGGCAACCCGAACGCGCACATCGTGCTGAATTCGTATGACGTGCTCGGCGGCCCGAGTTCCGCGACGGTGCTGTACGCGACCGAGAAATTCCGCGACGACAACCCGAAGACCTACCGTGCGTTCGTCGCCGCACTGGCCGACGCCGCACGGCAGATCGCGGCCGATCCGGAGCGCGCGGCCGACACCTATATTCGCGTGAACGGTTCGAAGATCGATCGCGCGCTGCTGCTGAAGATCCTGCGCAATCCGCAGGTGCAGTTCAAGACCGCGCCGCAGAATACGCTGCCGCTCGCGCAGTTCATGCATCGCACCGGCGCGATCCGCAACGAACCAAAGTCGTGGCGCGATTATTTCTTCGACGATCCGGCGACGGCCGGCGGCAGTTGAACGGCGCCGATGCTGTGACGCCGCGATCGACGCTTATGCGTCGGCGCGGTTTCGATATGCGCAATCGATGGTTGGTCCACACGGTGCCCGGCCGTATGTTGATGCTTTTCCCGCAAGAGATTCGATCGTGAACGCCACTTCTCCCCGAACCTGGTTGCCGCCGTATGCGGCACGTGGCGGCGCGTCGCCGGCCACGTCTGCCGTGCCCGATACGCGTGCCGACGATCGCCCGGCCGCGAACGCCGCGCAGGCCGGCACGCACAGTGAACGCCTGCTGGCGATCGACCAGGTCAGCCTCGAATACCGCAGCGGCGCGCGGATCGTTCGCGCGACGCATCAGGTGAGCTTCGACGTGTACGGCAGCGACCGCTTCGTGCTGCTCGGCCCGTCGGGGTGCGGGAAGTCGACGTTGCTGAAGGCGATCGCCGGCTTCATCGAGCCCGTCTCGGGTTCGATCGCGCTCGACGGCCGGCCCGTAAGCGGGCCGGGGCCCGACCGCATCGTCGTGTTCCAGGAGTTCGATCAGTTGCCGCCGTGGAAGACGGTCGCCGAGAACGTCGCGTTTCCGTTGCGCGTCGCCGCGAAGCTGTCACGCGTCGAAGCACGCGAGCGCGCGCTGCACTATCTCGACAAGGTCGGCCTCGGCACGTTTGCCGATGCCTATCCGCATACGCTGTCGGGCGGCATGAAGCAGCGCGTCGCGATTGCGAGGGCGCTGGCGATGCAGCCGCGCGTGCTGCTGATGGACGAGCCGTTCGCGGCGCTCGATGCGCTCACGCGCCGCAAGATGCAGGAGGAACTGCTGCGGCTGTGGGACGAGTTCCGCTTCACGCTGCTGTTCGTCACGCACTCGATCGAGGAGGCGCTCGTGGTCGGCAACCGGATTCTGCTGCTGTCGCCGCATCCGGGCCGCGTGCGCGCGGAGCTCAACAGCCACGAGCATTCGCTCGACAACGTCGATACCGGCGACTTCCGCGACAACGTCGCCCGGATTCACCGCCTGCTGTTCGACACCGACGCACCGCACGTACCGACGACCGAGGACGCCGCATCATGAGTACGATCGATCCGGCCCTGCCGCCGCGGCCGCCCGTGCGCGACGAATACACGCGCACGCTCGACGCGCTGCCCGACGCCGAACGCGCTGCGCCCGCGCCGCTGCTGCGCCGCATCGCCGGCGCAGCGTGGTTTCGCCGCAGCGTCATCGCGCTCGTGCTGATCGCCGTCTGGGAGATCGTCGCGCGCATCGTCGCGAACGATCTGCTCGTCCCGACCTTCGGCGCGACGCTGGCTGCGTTCGTGCAGGGCATCGAGTCGGGCGAACTGCTCGTCAAGACGGGCATCTCGATGTCGGTTCTGCTCCGCGGCTATGCGCTGGGCGTGCTGCTGGCGTTCGCGCTGACGTCGCTCGCGGTATCGACGCGCATCGGCCGCGATCTGCTGACGATGCTCACGTCGATGTTCAATCCGCTGCCGTCCATTGCGTTGTTGCCGATCGCGCTGCTGTGGTTCGGGCTCGGCACCGGAAGCCTGCTGTTCGTGCTCGTGCATGCGGTGCTGTGGCCGCTCGCGCTGAGCATGTATACCGGCTTCGCCGGCGTACCCGTCACGCTGAAAATGGCCGGACGCAACTACGGGCTCACCGGCCTGCGCCAGATCGCGCTGATCCTCGTGCCTGCCGCGCTGCCGTCGATCCTGTCGGGGCTGCGCGTCGGCTGGGCATTCGCGTGGCGCACGCTGATCGCGGCCGAGCTCGTGTTCGGCGCGAGCGCGGGGCAAGGCGGGCTCGGCTGGTACATCTTCCAGAACCGCAACGAGCTGTACACGGATCGCGTGTTCGCGGGCCTCGCGGCCGTCATCGTGATCGGGCTGCTGGTCGAGAACCTCGTGTTCGATACGCTCGAACGCGCGACCGTGCGGCGCTGGGGCATTCAGCACTGACGCGTCGGGACGCGGTCAGTCCCGGCGCTGCGTGACGTAAGCTGAAATCGGCTTTTCACGCGGGACGGGTGGGTCCCAATACTTGCGGACGGCGCGTCACATACGCCGCGTAGCGGATACCGCGTCGCGCGCTGCCGCGACGTTCTCCGATCTATCCGAACAAGGGCCTACCGAATGACTGCCCGTGATGCGGTCGATCCGCGCGACGCATGGCGCGACGCGCGCGGGTGCACTGCTCGATGCGGCGGCAAGCGGAGCGAGACGGGTCACAGCTTGCCCGGCCTCGGGTCGGGCACGAAACCGTCGCGGTTCGGCATCTTCACGCGCGGCAGCGTGCGCGCGTCGAGTTGGGCGTCGCCGGGCACGATGCCGTTCAGGTGGAGGACGTACGCGGTGACCGCATAGACGTCGTCCGCGCTCAGCGATTGCGGCGCGTTGTACGGCATCGCACGGCGAATGTAGTCGAACAGCGTCGTCGCGTACGGCCAGTAGCTGCCGACCGTCTTTTTGGGCTTCGCGCTCGCGAGTGAGCCGATGCCGCCGACGAGAGGATCGCCGACGCCGCCTTCGCCGCCGGCGCCGTGACACATCGCGCATTTGTCGGCGAACACGTGGCCGCCGCGTGCGACCGTGCCCGCGCCGGGTGGCAGGCCGGTGCCGTCCGGGGCGACGTCGATGTCCCACGCGGCGAGCGCCGCGCGATCGACTGGCTGTCCGAGGCCGA
The DNA here is from genome assembly GCF_024704855.1 of Burkholderia sp. HAN2018. NCBI lineage: Bacteria > Pseudomonadati > Pseudomonadota > Betaproteobacteria > Burkholderiales > Burkholderiaceae > Burkholderia > Burkholderia sp. HAN2018. The sequence goes on from NZ_QOBB01000020.1 coordinate 59,773, forward strand.
AGCCGGCGCCGAACGCGCCCGACGTTATCGCGCAGCCCGCCAGCAGGCAAACGAGCACCTTACGCATTGCGCACCTCGCCGTCCGTGCCGACGCGCCAGTTCTGGATACCGTTGTAGTGGTACTGCGAGTTCAGGCCGCGCGCGGCGACGAGCGCGTCGCGGGTCGGCTGCACGTAGCCGGTTTCGTCGGTTGCCCGGCTTTGCAGGTCGGCCGGCTCGCCGCGCCATATCCAGTCGGCCTCGAAGCGCGTCAATGCGCGGTCGCGTACGTCGCCGGCGAGCCGTGCCGGCCGCCACGTGCGACCGCCGTCGGTCGACACGTCGACGGTGCGAATTCGGCCACGGCCCGACCACGCGTAGCCGCTGATCGGGTAATAGCCGTGCGCGGCGAGCCGGTGCCCGGCCGATGGCCGCGTGATGACCGACTTCGCGTCCATCTCGAACACGAACTGGCGCGCGCAGCCGTCGGGCAGCAGATTCGTATATTTCGACGTTTCCTCGCGCGTCATCTCCGGCGCGCGCACCAGTTTCAGCCGTCGCAGCCACTTGATGTTCGTATTGCCTTCGAAACCCGGCACGATCAGCCGCACCGGGTAGCCGTTCTCCGGGCGCAGCCGTTCGCCGTTCTGCGCATAGACGACCAGCGCGCGCTCGAGGATCCGGTCGAGCGGCAGGCTGCGCGTCATCGCCGCGCCGTCCGCGCCTTCGGCGAGCAGCCAGCGTGCGTCGGCATCGACGCCCGTTTCATCGAGCAGCGTCGACAGCCGGACGCCGGTCCATTCGCAGCACGACAGCAACCCGTGCGTGAACTGAACGGGCAGCCCGCTCGGGCCGTTCCATTCGCTGCCCGTGTTGCCCGAGCATTCGAGGAAGTGGATCCGCGATTCGGACGGAAAACGCAGCAGGTCGTCGATCGTGAAGACGCGCGGCTCGCGCACGAGGCCGTGCACGACGACGCGATGGCGCTGCGCATCGATATCCGGCACGCCCGCGTGATGACGCTCGTAGACGAGCCCGTTCGGCGTGATGTCGCCGAACAGGTCGGCGAGCGGCGTCATCGACGAGCCGGAGCCGGGCAGCGCGGGCGTGCGGGCGCTGCGACGGATCGCGTCGCGCTCGTGCGGCCCCGGCGCGCCGTACGGTGG
>NZ_QOBB01000021.1:0-60011 GCF_024704855.1 Burkholderia sp. HAN2018
CCGCTTCGCACGCGCCGCCGCCGGCCTTGCCGGCGCGCGGCGCGCGTCGTTCGGGGCGTCGCTCCGGGCGGCCGGTTGCGGGCTTCGATGAGGGCGAACGTGCAGAAGAGCTTCAAGGGAATCCCGTGGTGGGGCTGGGCATCGGCCGGCGTGCTGTACGTGTGCGTGGCGGCCGCGGCCGTCGATTTCGCGTGGGAGCGCGCGATCGACGCGCTCGAGGAAACCGGCGCGCACCGGCTCGACCTGTATGCATCGAGCCTGAAGAGCGAACTCGGCCGCTTCGAGATCCTGCCCGGCCTGGTCGCGCGGCAGGACCGCGTGCGCGCGATGCTGAAAGCCGCGCCGCACGATGCCCCCGAGCTCGTGCACACGGTCGACACGTACCTCGAAGCCGTGAACCGCGACGCGGGCAGCGGCGCGGTCGACGTGATCGACCTGCAGGGCGACGTGATCGCCGCCAGCAACTGGAACGAAACGCTCAGCTTCGTCGGCACCAACGTGTCGTACCGGCCGTATTTCAAGGACGCGCTCGCGCGCGGCAGCGGCCGCTTCTTCGGCATCGGCACCAATACCGGCGTGCCGGGCGTCTACTTCGCGAGCGCGGTGCGCGACGACGGCGTGCCGATCGGCGTCGCCGCCGTGAAGATCAGCGTCGACCCGCTCGAATCGGCGTGGCGCGCGCCGGGCGTCGCCGCGATGGTCGTCGACGGTAACGGCGTGGTCGTGATCTCGACCGAACCCGCGTGGAAATTCACCGCGCTGCGCCCGATCACCGCGCAGCAGCAGCGCGACATCCAGGCGTCGCGACAGTACGCAGGCCGCACGGTCGACGCGCTGCCGTACCGCCGCATCGGCGACCGCAGCGCGGCCGCATGGTTCGGCACCTTCCCCGATCCGCGCCACGCCGGCCGCACCACACGCTATCTCGTAATGTCGCGCCCCGCGCCGCAGGCCGGCGATTCGCTGATGGTGCTGCTCGACATCGCGGGGGCGCGGCGCCAGCAGCAGACGGCCTTCGTGTTCGTCACCGGCGCGTTCCTGATCGCCGCGCTGCTGGCCGGTTACGCGATCCAGCGCCGCCGCGCGATCGTCGCGCGGCTGAACGCGCAGGACGCGCTGCGGCGCGCGAACGACCGGCTCGAGCTGACCGTCGCGCAGCGCACGGCCGCGCTGACGGCCGCGAACGAACGGATGCAGCGCGAGATCGTCGAGCGCGAGCGCACCGAGCAGCGGCTGCGCGCGTCGCAGCAGGAAGTCGTACATGCGGGCAAGCTCGCGGTGCTCGGGCAGATGGCCGCCGGTCTCACGCACGAGCTGAACCAGCCGCTCGTCGCGATCCGCACGCTGTGCGACAACGCACGCACGTTCTTCGAGCGCGGCCAGCCGGCGCCGGCGCTCGCCAATCTCGAACGGATCGGCAAGCTCGTCGACAGCATGGCCGTGCTCACCGGCGAGCTGAAGACCTTCGCGCGCAAGCCCGACGTCGAGCGCGTCGCGGTCTCGTTGAACGAGGCCGTCGCACATGCGCGGCTCATCTACGATGCGCGGATCCGCGACGAAGGCGTGCAACTCGACGTGCACATCGCGCCCGGCACCGCCGTGTCGGCCGAATCGAGCCAGTTGCAGCAAGTGATCGTGAACCTGCTCGGCAACGCGCTCGACGCGGTGCGCGACGCGCCCGTGCGCCGCATCGTCATCGAGGCCACCGGGCCGGACGAAGCCGGCCGTGTGCGCGTCACGGTCGCCGACAGCGGCACGGGCATCGCGCCCGAGGTGCTGCCGCACCTGTTCGAGCCGTTCGTCACGACCAAGCCGCGCGGCCAGGGCCTCGGGCTCGGCCTCGCGATCACGTCGCGCATCGTCGAGGCGTTCGGCGCGAAGATCGCGGCGACGAACCGCGACGAAGGCGGCGCGCAGTTCAGTATCGAATTCGCGGCGGCAACGCTGCAAAGGACAGAGCATGGAAGATGAGATTCGGGTGCTGGTCGTCGAGGACGATGAAAACGTCCGGATCGGCGTCGAGCAGGCGGTGGCGCTTGCCGGCTTCGCGGTCGATGCCTTCGCGTCGGCCGCCGACGCGCTTCATCACGTCGCGCCCGGCGCGCCGGTCGTGATTGTGTCGGACGTGCGGATGCCGGGCATCGACGGGCTGCAGCTGCTCGATCGCGTGATGGCCATCGACGCGCAGATTCCCGTCGTGCTGATCAGCGGCCACGCCGATATCTCGACGGCCGTCGGCGCGATGCAGGTCGGCGCGTACGACTTCATCGAGAAGCCGTTCTCGTCGGACGTGATCGCGGGGCGCGTCGCGCGCGCGGTCGAGAAGCGCCGCCTGACGCTCGAGGTGCAGGGCCTGCGCGCGGCGCTGAACAACTGGCAGGGCATCGAGGCGTTCGTGCTCGGCAAGTCGCCTGCGATGGCCGACGTGCGCAAGAAGATCCTGCGCCTCGCCGATACGTCGGTGTCGGTGCTGATCACCGGCGAAACGGGCACCGGCAAGGAACTGATCGCGCGCAGCCTGCACGACTTCGGCGGCCGGCGCGACGCGCATTTCGTCGCGCTGAACTGCGGCGGCCTGCCCGAGCAGGTCTTCGAAAGCGAACTGTTCGGCCACGAGGCCGGCGCGTTCACGGGTGCAATCAAGAAGCGCATCGGCAAGATCGAATGGGCGGACGGCGGCACGCTGTTCCTCGACGAGATCGAGACGATGCCGGTTCCGCTGCAGGTCAAGATGCTGCGCGTGCTGCAGGAGCGCGTGGTCGAGCGGCTCGGCGCGAACGAGCTGATTCCGGTGGACTGCCGCGTGGTCGCCGCGTCGAAGGCCGATCTTGCCGAATTGGCGGCCGACGGCCGCTTCCGCGCCGACCTTTTGTATCGCCTCAACGTCGCGCAGATCGAGCTGCCGCCGCTGCGCGAGCGGCGCGAAGACGTGCCGCTGCTGTTCGAGCATTTCGTGCTCGCGGCCGCACGGCGCTTCGGGCAGCCGGCACCGGTCGTCACGGCCGCGCAGGTATCCGAACTGATGACGCACGCATGGCCCGGCAACGTGCGCGAGCTGCAAAACGTGGCGGACCGCTTCGTGCTCGGACTGACCGGCGACAGCCTGCTGTCGTCCGGCGGCACGCCGGCCGCGGGCGGCACGCTCGCGGAGCAGCTCGCGTATTTCGAGCGGATGCTGATCGAGGACATGCTGCAGCGTCACAACGGCAACGTCGCGGAGGCCAGCGAAGCGCTCGGCATGCCGAAGAAGACGCTCTATCACAAGCTGCGCAACCTGCGGATTCCCGCGCGCGGCGACGCGGCGGCCGATGGCGGCGAATGACGCGAACGAGGACACGCACGACAGCATGGATCGCATCGACATCACCGAACACGGCCGCGTCGCCGGCCACCTGATCCGCGGCGTCACGCGCGCGCAGAAAACCTTCCGCCCGAGCGACTGGCCCGAGCGCCTCGCGGGCGTCATCACGCTGTTCGTCGGCGAGCGGCGGCCCGGCTATCCGTGCGCGCTGTCGCGGCTCGCGATGCCGGTGGTCGACGGCGGCGTCAAATGCCTGTTCGTGTCTGACGAATTGCGCACCGTATGCGCGGACGCCTTCGACTTCGCGATGCAGTTCGCGGCCGACAACGACCTCCCCGTCGAGCTTCAGACCGCGCCCGCGCTGGCGGTGCGCTGAAACGCGGGCCGCGTTCGCGGCGCGCGTCCTTCCCGATTCCCCGTTTTCCTGGTTGCGGTGCACGGGTGCGCAGGCCGTCGCACGCGCCTTTCCGGGCCTGTCCGGCTTCACGGCCAATCGTTAGACGATTGAAAGCATCGGCACCCATCCCCTTCCGACAAGGGTTTGCGGCCGAGCCATCAAAAAAATTGATCGTCACGATGAAAATTATGCGTTTTCCTTGCAGGTCACCGTGATGCATAGTTGCGTCGTGTTGACGCACCTTTGAGTCTTTCAGTCATGAACATGCGAATCGAGCCGTCCGTGCTCGCGAACCCCGACCTGCAATTTGCGACGCTTTCGTCAGGCATCAGCCTGCCGTATGTCGAGCGGGGCAGCGGCGCGCCGATGGTGTTCGTGCACGGCTCGCTGTGCGACTACCGCTACTGGGATCCGCAGCTCGCGTCGCTGTCGGCCCACTACCGCTGCATCGCGCCGAGCCTCAGCCATTACTGGCCGGCCGTCGAAGCGGGCATCCAGGACGAGTTCAGCTGGCAGAACCACGTCGACGAGCTCGCCGAGTTCATCGACGCGCTCGATCTCGGCCCCGTGCATCTGGTCGGCCACTCGCGCGGCGGCAGCGTCGCGTTCAACGTCGCGCGCCAGCATCCGCAACTCGTCGAATCGCTGACGCTCGCCGATCCGGGCGGCCCGCTGCAACAGCCGGGCGTGCGCGAAGCCGCGCTGCCGGCCGCCGCGATCGCGCTGCGCACGAAGGCCGTAAGCCTGATCGGGCAAGGCGACGTCGAAGCGGGCCTCGAGATGTTCGTCGATTCCGTGAGCCTGCCCGGCGCGTGGAAGAAAAGCACGTCGCGTTTCCGCACGATGGCGATCGACAACGCAAGCACGCTGCCGAAGCAGTTGCGCGACCCGCTGCCCGCGTACTCGCAGCACACGGCCGGCGACATCGCGTGCCGCACGCTGCTGATCGACGGCCAGCGCAGCCCGAAGATGTTCCGCAACAACGTCGATACGCTGACGCAGTGGATCGGCAATGCACAACGGCAGACCGTCGCCGGCGCATCGCACGGGATGAACGCGGCGAGCCCCGCCGTGTTCAACCGTTACGTGCACGAGTTCGTCGCCGCGTAACGCGAGCGGGCGGCATGCGCGCCGCCCGGCCTTCCTCTCTCTTGCAGAAGCGAAACGGCGCGGGCAATCCGCATCGTTTCGCATCCCCCTGCATCACGCAGCCGATGCCGCCTTGCGCGTCACCGCATCCGGCAACCCGAACACGCTGTCGAACGCCCAGTTGTACGTGAACGTGAAGATCGGGAAGAACACGATCAGCACCGCGTCGTACAGGAACGCCTGCCATAACGACACGTCGAGCCACCACGCGATCAACGGAATCAGGAACGTCACGAGCGCGACCTGAAACCCGATCGCATGCACGACACGTCGCCCGACGGTGCGCGTCGTTTCGGTGCGCCGCCGCTCCCACGCCTCGAACCCAAGGTTGTACAGAAAATTGACGGTGACGCCCGTCGTCGAGATCATCACGCCGAGCAGGCCGCTCGTCGCCGCGCTCGCGCCGCTCAGCATGCCGAGCACCGACGACGCAACGAGGATGCCGAGCACCTCGAACATCACGACGTAGACTATGCGTCTCTTCCATCCTTGCATGACCGACCACCTTCGTTTCGAACAAGGTGGCGAGACTACAGCGGACACTTCGTCCGTAAAAGTCAGGTCCTTTCAATTTTTCTGACAGGAGGCGGCCGACCATGCTGACCAGCGATCACATCGACATGCTGCTGACCGTCATCGACGAAGGCTCGTTCTCGGCGGCCGCGCGTGCGCTCGGCCGCACGCCGTCGGCGGTCAGCATGGCGATCGCGAACCTCGAGGCCGAACTCGACCTCGTGCTGTTCGACCGCGGCACGCGCGAGCCGACGCCGACCGCCGCGATGGCCGCGCTGCTGCCCGACGCGCGCGCGATCGCCGAACGGCTGCATGCGCTGCGTGCGCATGCGCAGCACTTGTCGGAGGGTGTCGAGAACACGCTGCGACTCGGGCTCGCGGCCGAAATCGACGGCGCGCCGATTGCGCGCGCGCTGGCCGCCGTCGCCGCGAAATATCCGGCGCTCGCGGTCAGCGTCGTCACCGCACCGCAGGATGCGATCGTCGACGCGCTGCATCGCGGGGCCGTCGATCTTTGCGTCGCGTACGGCGGGCTCGATCTTCATCCGCAGGAACAGATTCACGCGCTGTGGACCGAGACGCTGATCGCGGTCGCCGCGCCCGGCCATCCGGCGATTGCCGAAGCCGCGCATCCGGAGGCGATCGAGCGCTTGTCGGGGTTTCGGCAGATCGTGATCGCCGATCCGGAGCGGCCGCTCACCGACGTGCGGCCGCTTATCGGCAACCGCACGTGGAAGGTGACCGACATGGCGACCGCGATCGCGCTCGTGAAGGCTGGTCATGGCTGGGCGAACTTGCCGGAATCGATCATCGACCGGTATGTGGCGGACGGCGAACTCGCACCGCTCGTGTTCGCAAACATTCGCAACGGGCTGCCGCTGCCTGTGTATTTGCGGCGGCCGAAACATACGGGGCTCGGCAAGGCCGCCGGGGAACTCTTGCGGGCACTGCGGGCTGAAGACGGTCCGCATTGAGCGGTGCGGCGATGGCGTCGCCACACCATCCGTCAACGCCGGACGACTTGACCGTTAGTTGCAGTCACTGGACCACCGCCGCGCGCGTTCGGCGCCGGAAACGCGTTCCCGGTCGGTCATCGCTCGACCTGCCCGACCATGCCGGCCGTGAGGCGGGTCATACGACCGTGATGGCGAGCTCCTCCGCATACGCCTCCAATCGGTCGCCTACCCGCAACTTAAGGACATCGATGAACCGTTTGATCTTCGCGTCGACGAACTGACGGGACGAATACACCGCATAGACGTTGCGCTGGGCGGTGTGGAATTCAGGCAGCACGCGAACGAGCGATCCTTTACGCAAATCGTCGATTGCCGAGAAGGCGGCGATCAGCCCGATCCCCGCGCCCTCGCGCAGTACCGTGGACATCGCATCCATGTCGTTGACGCTGAAGTGCGATCCCGCCGGACGATACACCGCCTCGCCGGCCCTGCCTTGCAGACGCCATTCGTCGGGCGCGTAATCGACCGTGCTCAGGAGCACACATGTGTGGTCGACGAGGTCTTCCACGCACGCGGGAGCCGGACGATGCGCCAGATACTCGGGCGACGCCGCCAGAATGCAATGGCTGACGCCGATCTTCTGGCTCACATACGCCGAGTCCGGCAGCGTGCGCGCAATCACGATCGCCACGTCGAGTTGCTCTTCGAGCAGGTTCGGCATCCGCTGCGACAGCATGAGATCGACCGATACCTCCGGGTATGCATTCCGATAGGCAAGCACGGCTTGCGAAACGAGTTGACGGCCTAATCCCGGCACCGCATGCACGCGCAACACGCCGCGCGGCTCCAGCAGCGCATCGCGCGCTTCCGCTTCTGCCCGTTCGATGTCCGAGAGGATCGCAACGCTGCGCTCGTAAAAACGTCGCCCCGCATCGGTGACGACGAGCCGTCGCGTCGAGCGCTGCAGCAACCGCGTGTTGAGATTGTCCTCGAGTACCGAGACCGCTCGGGAAATGTTGCCGACCGTCGTATCGAGGTGGTTTGCGACAGCCGTGAAACTGCCCATCTCGACCACCTTCGCAAACACCGACATGGTGTGAACCTTGTCCATTACGCACCCTGGTTTTGAATTGATCGCCGAATCGCTGCGTTTCGGCCCGCGCGAGCCTGTTGATCATAGGGCCCGCGCCTGCTTCGTGCAGTCAGCGCGCAATCCCCTGTCGTTTTCGCGCATCCTTTCAATTCGCCTTCATTCTGGCAGGGGATTTTCCCTCCCGAGACAAGATTCATTCTTTCCGGCCCCTCTAAGTTGCCGCCCGCTTCACGCCTAGACTGGGTCCCGAAGTCAGGCAATCAGAACGCGGAAGTATCGAACCCGAGCTCGGCCCGCCACGGCGAATCGTCCAGACACGGCGTGGCGCAGGTTCCCCTGTCCGGCTCGTAGCGAACACACATCGAATCGCAATCCTAACCATAGAGGCTAATACCATGGACATCAGTTACGACGCGCTTCATCTTTTCATCAACGGCGAATGGATCGGTGCGAGCGAACGCGAAACGGCGCCGGTGATCAACCCCGCCACGCAAATCGAGATCGGGCGCGTCCCGCTGGCGACGGCAGCCGATCTGGATCGCGCCCTGCAGGCCACCGCACCGGCTTTTGACGTCTGGCGCAACACCGTGCCTGCCGAACGCGCGCGCATTCTGAAGCGTGCGGCGGAACTGATGCGCGAGCGCGCCGAGCACATCGCGACCGTCATGACGCTCGAGGAAGGCAAACCACTGGCAGAAAGCCGCGACGAAGTCCTGCGTGCCGCCGACTATTTCGAATGGTTCGCCGAAGAGGCTCGCCGCATCGACGGCCGCGTGGTGCCATCCAACCGCCCGGGCGTGCAACAGCTCGTGAAAAAACAGGCAATCGGGCCCGTCGCCGCATTCACGCCATGGAATTTTCCCGCGATCACCCCGGCGCGCAAGCTCTCCGCCGCACTCGCCGCCGGATGCAGCGTCATCATCAAACCCGGCGAGGAAAGCCCCGCAACGGCGCTCGCGCTGGCACGTGCACTGGACGACGCCGGTTTGCCGAAGGGCGTGCTTCAAGTCGTATTCGGCGTGCCCGACCAGGTGTCGAAGCATCTGATCGCTTCCCCGGTCATCCGGAAGGTGACGTTCACGGGCTCGGTACCGATCGGCCGCCTGCTGTCGGCGCGTGCCGCCGAAGGCGTCAAACCCATCACGCTGGAGCTGGGCGGCCACGGGCCCGTCCTCGTATTCGACGACGCGGATGTCGAGAAGGCCGCGGTCGACGGTGCGGCGAACCGCTTTCGCGGTACGGGCCAGGTCTGCATCTCGTCGACGCGCTTCCTGATCCAGCGCGACGTCTACGACGCGTTCGTCGGGCACTTCGTGCGCGCCACCCAGGCCCTCAAGGTCGGGAATGGCATGGATGCCGGCACGCAGGTCGGGCCGCTGGCCAATCCGCGCCAGCTTGCCAAGATGGAAGAACTCATCGCCGATGCGGTGGAACGTGGCGCAAGGGTCCTCGCCGGCGGAAAGCGCATCGAGGGCGAAGGATATTTCTTCGAACCCACGGTCCTCGCCGACGTACCGAAGGACGCGCGCGTGATGCATGAAGAACCGTTCGGCCCGATCGCCGTGCTGATGCGCTTCGATGCCCTCGCCGACGGGCTCGCCGAAGCGAACCGGTTGCCGTACGGGCTCTCCGCCTATGCGTTCACGCGCAGCGCGCGCACGGCCATTGATGTCGCGGACGGTCTCGAAGCCGGGATGATCGGCATCAACCAGTACCGCATCGTGTCGACCGAACTGCCGTTCGGCGGCATGAAGGAAAGCGGCCACGGCTCGGAAGGCGGCACCGAGGGCATCGAGTACTACCTCACGCACAAGTTCATCAGCCAGGCTTGAAGGAGTATCGCCATGTCTCATACGCATTTCGACAGTCCTCGCGAGGCCGCGCGGGCCTTCACGCCGACGCTCTCGGCATTCGTCGACGACACGCTCTATCCGCGCATCTGGAGCGATCCGTCGCTCGCGCCGCGCGACCGCAGCCTCGTGACCGTCGCCGCCCTGATCGCGGGGGGCCATCTCGACGAGTTGCCGGCGCACCTGCGGCGCGCGTTGACGAACGGCGTCACCCGCGAAGAGCTCTCCGCGGCAATCACTCACCTCGCGTTCTACGCCGGGTTTCCCGCAGCGATTTCCGCTTCTGCCGTGGCGCAGGCAACGCTGGGCGCACAACCTCGGTCCGACGATCTCGCCGGCAATTCAGCTCCCGCACAGGAAGGTGTGAAATGAAAGCCATCACGTTCAAGGAATTCGGCGAGGCCGAGGTTCTCCAATTGGCCGAAGTCCCGGCACCCGAGGTTCGCCCCGACGATCTACTGGTACGCGTTCATGCCGCGGGCGTGAATCGCGCGGATCTGACACATCGGCGAGGCGGATACGGCCGGCCCAATTTCGGCGACTCCACCCTCATGGGGCTCGAAATCGCCGGCGAGGTGATCGAGACGGGCAGCGCCGTGCAGGGCTACAAGGTGGGTGATCGTGTAATGGGCGTCGTGGGCGGCGGGGCCTATGCGGAACTGGCGCGCATCGACTGGAGAATGGCGATGCCCATTCCGGCAACGATCGACTACGTGCACGCGGCTGCCATACCGGAAGTTTTCGTCACTGCGCACGAAGCGTTGTTGCATCTGGGCCGCTTGCAACGCGGCGATTCGGTGCTGATTCACGCAGCGGCGGGCGGGGTGGGTTCCGCGGCGGTCCAGCTCGCCTACGCAACCGGCGCGACGATATTCGCGACCGCCGAAGCGTCGAAACTGGAACGGATCGTTCAACTCGGCGTGGACCATGCGATCGACTACAAGGCGCACGATTTTTCGGAAGTCGTCGCAAGCAGGACAGGCAAACGCGGTGTCGACGTCGTCATCGACTTCGTGGGTGCGCCGTATTTTTCGCGGAATGTCGCGTCATTGGCAAACGGCGGCCGGCTGGTGCAGGTCGGCATACTCGGCGGCGGCGGTGACGTGAGCGTTGCGCTCGATCAGATCCTGTACCGTCATCTGCAAATCATCGGCACGGTGATGAAGTCGCGCGACCCGCGCGAGAAACACGCGATGGTTCGGCGATTTCGCGAACATTGGCTGGACCGCTTTGCGGGAGGCGCGGGTCTCGAACCGGTCGTCGACAGCGTGTTTCCTCTCGCCGATGCCGCGGCGGCTCATCGACGGATGGAGTTGGCCGCGAACGTAGGCAAGATCATCCTGACGATGAGCGAAAATGCCTGACGCCATAAAAAACCCCGGCATGCAGACCTGAGCCTGCATGCCGGGTTTCTTCGCTTCACTGCCGGCGAGCGACGAATCGCCCGCCGTTCGCGCTCAACGCGCGGCGACTTCCGCCTTGACGGACGCCGCATCGCCGACCGCCGTCGGCGCGGGCCCCCATCCGCCGCCGAGCGCGCGGATCAGGTTGACGGTCGACACGGCCTGCGCGCCGGTGAGCTGGTTCGCCTGCAGTTGCGACTGCAGCACCGAGCGCTCGCTGTCGATGACGTCGAGATAGGCGACTTCACCTTCCTGATACTGCGTGCGCGACAACGTCGCCGCGCGCCGCGACGCATTGACGGCTGCATCCTGCGCGCGGATCTGGTCGTCGAGCAGGCGCAGGTCGGCGAGATTGTCCTCGACCTCGCGGAACGCGACGAGCACCTGCTGCCGGTAGTTCGCGACCTGCTCGTCGTACTGCGCGCGCGCCTGCTGCACGCCTGCCGCACGGCGTCCGCCGTCGAACAGCGGCAGCGTCAGCGCGGTGCCCGCGAACGGCCCGAGCAGGAACGTGCGGCTCGACCACAGGAACAGGTTGCCGAGCGTCGACGCCTCATAGCCGAACGCCCCCGTGATGTCGAGCTTCGGGAAATACGCCGACTTCGCGAGGCCGATCCGCGCGTTCGCGGCCGCCATCGCGCGCTCGGCCGCCGACACGTCCGGACGGCGTTCGAGCAGCGCGGACGGCAGGCCCGGCGGCACCTTCAACGCGACCGGCACGATCGGCGTTTCCTTGAACGCGAAATCCGCGGGCGCCTTGCCGAGCAGGATCGCGAGCGCATGCTCGGATGCCGCGCGCCGGCGCGCGACACCGACCGCATCGGCCTGCGCGCTGGCCAGCTCGTTCTTCGCGCGCGACACGTCGAGCTCGCTGATGTCGCCTTCGTTGAAGCGGCGCTGCACGAGTTGCAGTGCCTGCTCGCGCAACTCCACCGTGCGGCGGTACAGGTCCTGGTCGGAATCGAGCTGGCGCAGTTCGAAGTAGTTCTGCGCGACGTCCGCCTGCAGCGCGAGCTGCACCGAACGGAACAGCGCTTCGCTCTGCGCCTGGTCGGCACGCGACGCCTCGACGTTGCGGCCGACACGGCCGAACAGGTCGGCTTCGTAGGACACCGTACCCTGCGCGCGCCACAGCGTCGCATTGGTCGGGCCCGTGCCCTGCGGCTGGAACTGCGACGCCGACGACAGCCCTTCGCGTGTCGGCCCGAACCCGGCGCCGACCTGCGGGAACCATTGCGAGCGCGCCGAACGCGTCGCCGCGCGCGCTTCCTCGACCCGCGCCGCCGCGGCTTTCAGGTTCTGGTTCGCGGCGAGCGCCTGGGTCTCGAGCGAGTCGAGCACCGGATCGCCGAACACCTTCCACCATTCGCCGCGATGTTCGCCGTCCGCCGGCTCGGCCGTCTTCCAGGTGCCGGCCTGCTCGCCGGCGGCGAGCGCCGGCGCTTCCTTGAACGCGGCGGGCGCCGCCGCATCCGGGCGCTTGTAGTCGGGGCCCACCGCACACGCGGCGAGCAGCGTCGCGAGCAGGGTGCTCGCGGCCGCCACCTTCGCGAAGCGCATCAGGCCGTTCGTGTTGTGCATGTTGTCCATCTTTTTATCCTCAAGCATCCGAAGCCGGTACGCCCTGGGCCGGCACGCCGTAGCCGGACGAGTCCTTGCCGGCGACGTGGATCTTGCCGCCTGCCAGCGTACGCAACACGACGTAGAACACCGGTGTCAGCATCAGCCCGAACAGCGTCACGCCCAGCATCCCGAAGAACACCGCGACACCCATTGCATGGCGCATTTCCGAACCGGCCCCCGTCGACGTGACGAGCGGCACGACGCCCATGATGAACGCGATCGACGTCATCAGAATCGGGCGCAGCCGCAGCCGGCTCGCCTCGATCGCGGCCTCGAGCGGCGTCCTGCCGTCGTGTTCGAGCTCGCGTGCGAATTCGACGATCAGGATCGCGTTCTTCGCCGACAGCCCCACCAGCACCATCAAGCCGATCTGCGTGAAGATGTTGTTGTCGCCCTGCGTGAGCCACACGCCCGTCAACGCCGACAGAATGCTCATCGGCACGATCAGGATCACCGCGAGCGGCAGCGTCAGGCTTTCATACAGCGCGGCGAGCACGAGGAACACGAGCAGCACGCTGATCGGGAACACATACATCGCCGAATCGCCGGCAAGGATCTGCTGGTACGTGAGGTCGGTCCACTCGAACCGCACGCCGCGCGGCAGTGTTTCATGCGCGATGCGCTCGATCGCGGCCTGCGCCTGACCCGACGAGAAGCCCGGCGCCGGGCCGCCGTTGATGTCGGCCGCCGTGTAGCCGTTGTAGCGCACGACCATTTCGGGGCCGAACGTCGGCGTCACCGTGACGAGCGACGACAGCGGCACCATCTCGCCCTTGTCGTTGCGCGTCTTCAACTGCAGGATGTCGTCCGCACGCTGGCGGAACGGCGCATCGGCCTGCACGCGCACCTGGTACACGCGCCCGAAGCGGTTGAAGTCGTTCACGTACAGCGAGCCGAGATACACCTGCATCGTGTTGAACACGTCGGTCACCGGCACGCCGAGCTGCTTCGCCTTCACGCGGTCGAGATCGACGTTGAGCTGCGGCACGTTGATCTGGTAGCTCGTGAACAACGGGCCGAGTTCCGGCGCCTGCTGCGCGCGCTTGATGAAGTCGTTGGTCGCATCCGCGAGCCGCGCATAGCCGACCGCGCCGCGATCCTCGATCTGCATCTTGAACCCGCCGAGCGTGCCGAGGCCGAGCACCGGCGGCGGCGGGAACACCGCGACGAACGAGTCCTTCATCGCGCTGTACTGCTGGTTCAGCGCACCCGCGATCGCGCCCGCCGACAGCGCCTTGCCATGCCGTTCCGAGAACGGCTTCAGCGTGACGAACACGATGCCCGCGCTCGAGCTGTTCGTGAAGCCGTTCACCGACAGACCCGGGAACGCGACCGCACTCTCGACGCCCGGCTGCTTCAGCGCGATCGAGCCCATGTCGCGGATCACCTTCTCGGTGCGATCCAGCGATGCACCGTTCGGCAATTGCGCGAACGCGATCAGGTATTCCTTGTCCTGCGCGGGCACGAAGCCGCCCGGCACGACCTTCGACACCAGCACGGTCGCGCCCACCAGCACGAGGTACACGCCGAGCATCAGCGTCTTGCGCGACAGCACGCCGCGCACGCCGCGGCCGTAGTTCTCCGCGCTGCGATGGAACACCTTGTTGAAGCCGCGGAAGAAGCCGCCGAGCACGCGATTCATCACGCGCGTCAGCCAGTCTTCCTTGTCGCCATGCCCCTTCAGCAGGATCGCGGACAGCGCCGGCGACAGCGTCAGCGAGTTGAACGCCGAGATCACCGTCGAGATCGCGATGGTCATCGCGAACTGCTTGTAGAACTGGCCGGTCAGGCCCGACATGAACGCGAGCGGCACGAACACGGCGACGAGCGTCAGCGCGATCGCGATGATCGGCCCGCTCACTTCCTGCATCGCCTTGTAGGTCGCCTGCCGCGCGTTCATCCCGCTTTCGATGTTGCGCTCGACGTTCTCGACCACCACGATCGCATCGTCGACCACGATCCCGATCGCGAGCACCATCCCGAACAATGACAGCGCATTGATCGAATATCCGAATGCGAGCAGCAGCGAGAACGTGCCGATGATCGACACCGGCACCGCGATCAGCGGAATCAGCGACGCGCGCCAGGTCTGCAGGAACACGATCACGACGATCACGACCAGCGCGATTGCTTCGAGCAGCGTATGCACGACGGCCTTGATCGACGAACGCACGAACTGCGTCGGGTCATAGACGATCTTGTAGTCGACGCCCGCCGGCATGTCCTGCTTCAGCTCGGCCATCGTCTTGCGCACTTCATCCGAGATCTGCAGCGAGTTCGCGCCCGGCGACTGGTTGATCGCCATCGCGACGGCCGGCTTGTTGTCGAGCAGCGAGCGCAGCCCGTATTCGGATGCGTCGAGCTCGATCCGCGCGATGTCGCGCAGGTGCGTGACGCCGCCGTCCGGCGTGGTCTTCACGACGATGTCGCCGAACTCGTCTTCCGTCTGCAGACGGCCGCGCGCGTTCACCGACAACTGCAGCGGCGTGCCGGGCAGTGACGGCGACGCGCCGATCACGCCGGCCGCGACCTGCACGTTCTGCTCGCGGATCGCCTGCACGACGTCCTCGGCCGACAGCCCGCGCTGCGCGACCTTCTGCGGATCGAGCCACACGCGCATCGCGTAGTCGCCCGAACCCCACAGCTGCACCTGGCCGACGCCCTGGATCCGCGACAGGCGATCCTTCACGTTGATCAGCGCGTAGTTGCGCAGGTAGGTCATGTCGTAGCGGTTGTCCGGCGAGATCAGGTGGACCACCATCGTCAGCGTCGGCGAGCTCTTCACCGTCGTGATGCCGAGCCGCTGCACGTCTTCCGGCAGGCGCGGCAGCGCCTGGTTCACGCGGTTCTGCACGAGCTGCGTGGCCTTGTCCGGATCGGTACCCAGCTTGAACGTGACGGTGATCGTCATGTTGCCGTCGCTGTTCGCCTGCGACTGCATGTAGAGCATGTCCTCGACGCCGTTGATCTGTTCTTCAAGCGGCGACGCGACCGTCTCGGCGATCACTTTCGGGTTCGCGCCCGGATACTGCGCCTTCACGATCACGGAAGGCGGCACGACTTCCGGATATTCCGAGATCGGCAGCAGGAACATCGCGATCACCCCGCCGAGCAGGATGATCACCGATAGGACTCCTGCGAAGATCGGCCGGTCGATAAAGAATTTTGAAATGTTCATGTGTGGCTCTGTCTGGTTGAACGCGGATGCGAAGCGGCGGGCCGCTTACGAATCCGCCTTCGCCGGGGCGGCCGGCTTCGCGTTGTCCGCCAGCGGCGCGGACGGCGCGTCACCGCCCGTCATCGGGACCATGTGCGGCTTCACCTGTTCGCCGGGGCGCACGCGCTGCGTGCCGTTCACGACCACGCGATCGCCTGCCGCGAGGCCGCTCACGATCACGCGCCGGTTGCCGTGCTGCAGCCCCTGCTGCACTTCGCGGTACGACACGCGGCCCTGCTGGTCGACGACGAACACGAACTTCTTGTCCTGGTCGGTGTTGATCGCCGCGTCGTCGACGAGCAATGCCTCGTGCGGCGCGCTGCCGCCCACCTTCACGCGTGCGTACAGGCCCGGGACGAGCGCACCGTCCGCATTGTCGAAGCGTGCGCGCACGCGGATCGTGCCCGACGACGTGTCGAGCCGGTTGTCGACCGAGTCGATCTCGCCGCTGCGCGAGTAGCCGGTTTCGTTCGCGAGGCCGAGCTCGACCGGCACCTTGCGGCCGTTGCGCGCGCCGTTGATGTATTGCAGGTAGGTCTGTTCGTCTGCGTCGAACGATGCGTAGATCGGCGACACCGACACCAGCGTGGTGAGCGGCGCGGCCGACGCACCGGCCGACACGACGTTGCCGAGCGTGATTTCCGCGCGCGACACGCGGCCCGACACCGGCGCGGTGATCCGCGTATAGCCGAGGTTGATGCGCGCCGTTTCGAGCGCGGCTTCGGCGGCCTTCAGGTTCGCGGCCGCTTCGCGCGCCGCGTTCTGCTTCTCGTCGTAATCGCGCTTCGCGATCGCGTTGTCGCCGATCAGCCGCTGTGCGCGCTGCCAGTCGGTCTGCGCGTAACCGTTGCGCGCTTGCGCGGCCGCGAGCTGCGCGGCCGCGCGATCGGTTTCGGCCTGGTACGGGCGCGGGTCGATCACGAACAGCACGTCGCCCTTCTTCACGAGCGCGCCGTCCTTGAAGTTCACCGCGACGATCGTGCCCGACACCTGCGGGCGCACGTCGACTTTCTCGACCGCCTCGAGGCGGCCCGAATAACTCTGCCAGTCGGTGACGGTCTGCGGCACGACGGTCGCGACGTCGACTTCGGGCAGCGGTGCAGCCGCTTTCTCGGGTGCGTTCGCGTTCACGCGCATCGCGCCGAACGTTCCGAGGCCGACGACGGCAAGCGTCACGATCGCCGCTGTCGCGATTCGGGAACGGGAGGTGCGTAGGATGGCCATGTGGATCTCCAGGTAAACGTGGATTGGTTCTGGTTATTCGGAACGGTTGGGCTGGCGCGCCTGGAAGCGGCACTGGAAGAAGCGCACGGCTTCCTCGAAGGCGGCTTCGTGCGTCGCGAGCGCGGCGTGCGTGATGTCCGGATAGCGGATCACCTGCGTGAGCACGCCCGACGAGATCAGACAGCCCGCATATTTCTCCGCCTCGACGTGCAGCACGTCGTTCTGCGCGGTGACGACGAGCGTCGGCGGCAGGCCCGCGAGGCGCACCGATTCGAGCGGCGCCGCATACGGGTGCATGCGTTGCGCGGCCTGCGGCAGATACGCGCGATAACAGGCCGCGCATTCGCGCGCGGTGATGTCGGACGCGAGGCGCTCGGCGTCGCCGATGCGCGTCATGCTCGGGTCGAGCATCGGCCCGAACAGCGCCTGCGCGACGATCGACACTTCGCCGCGATCGCGCGCGATGAACGCGAGGCAGTTCGCGAGCTGGCCGCCCGCGTCGTGACCCGCGACACCGATCTTCTTCGGGTTGCCGCCGAACGCGCGGGCGCGCGTCGCGGCCCACACGGCGGCGCGATACGCATCCTCCGGCGCGGCCGGAAAGGGAAAGGCCGGCGCGAGCGAATAGTCGACCGACACTACGAGAGCTGGTAAGCGTTCTGCTAAAAAACGCGCAGCGAAATCGGCGTCTTCGAGCGAACCGCGGACGAAGCCGCCGCCGTGGAAGTAAAGCACTACTGGCAACCCGGTCTTGTCCGGGCGCCGGTACAGGCGCAGCACGATGTCCTGCGCGTAGCCGGGAATTTCCACTTCGGCGACCGTCAGCGCCGCGCCCGCCGTGGCTTGCGCGGGCAACGCGGCCTTCAGGAATTTGCTGAATTCAGAAGCGTCCATGACGATGCAGCATCCATTTCGAGATGGAACGAATTCTGGGTCCGGCAGACATTGGGATAAATGCCTATAATCCGGCAACACAATTCAACGCCCCCGAACAATCCGAGGCTGCGTTTACCCACGAGGTAGCGCAGCCTTCTTGTTCCGGCGGCAAATTAGATTGCGGAGGTTGTGATGGACCGGCTTCAGGCCATGCAGGTGTTTACTCGCGTCGTCGATACAAGCAGCTTCACCAAGGCAGCAGAAACGCTCAGCTTGCCGCGGGCGTCCGTCACGACGATCATCCAGAATCTCGAAGCATTCCTCGGTGTGCGGCTGATGCACCGGACCACGCGTCGGCTGTCGCTCACGCCGGACGGCGCCGCCTACTACGAACGATGCGTGCGGATCCTCGCGGACGTCGAGGAAACCGAGGCGAGCTTCCAGGCGAACAACCGGAAGCCGCACGGAAAGTTGCGTATCGACATGCCGGGCTCGATCGGGCGGCTGCTCGTGATTCCGTCGCTGTGCGAATTTCATACGCGCTACCCGGACATCGACCTGCAGCTCGGCCTGTCCGACCGGCCGGTCGACCTGCTGCAGGAAGGGGTCGATTGCGTGATCCGCGTTGGTGCATTGCAGGACTCGTCGCTCGTCGCGCGCCGGGTCGGCCTGTTCGAATGCGTGACGGTCGCGTCGCCCGACTATCTCGAACGTCACGGCGAGCCGAAGACGATCGACGACCTGAGCCAGCACAAGGCCGTCAACTACTTCTCGAGCCGCACCGGCCGCACGATCGACTGGACGTTTCTGACCGACGGCCAGGAAGTCGAGATGAAGATGGAGGGTATCGTGTCGGTGAACGATGCCGATGCGTACGTGACCTGCGGGATCGAAGGCTTCGGGCTGATCCAGCCGCCGCTCTTCATGGTGTTGCCGCATCTGCGCGAAGGCCGGCTCAAGGAAGTGCTGCCCGGCGTCAAGCCGCTGCCGATGCCGATCTCCGTCGTGTATCCGCACAGCCGCCATCTGTCGCCGAAAGTGCGCGTATTCGTCGACTGGATCGCCGAGGTGTTCGACCGTTGCCCGCTGCTGAGCGGCAAGGGTAGCCTCGACGCGACGTGCAGCAAGCGTACGTTCGAGGAAGCCGAACGCGCGCCGGTGCTCGACACGCCGGTCATCAACGAATGGGTCGCGTAGGCGCGACGCTCCCGCGCACGCCTGTCACTTCGTTCGCCACGTGCGCATGAACTCCGCGGCCCCCGTGCCTGGCGCGCAACTGCCCGGCCGCCTTGCGCGCGCCATCGCCCGCGCGAGTTCCGCACGCTGCGCGCTTACATGCCGAGCGCAATAGCGGTCGATCACGCCGAGTTGGCCTTTCAGGAACGCGATGGTCTGCTCGATGCCGCCGCGCACGCTCGCGTGCGATCGCGCGAGCACTTGATATTCGGCCATCATCGTGCGCGCGAGCTGCCGGCGGCGCTGCACCAACGCCTGAACATACTGCAGCGGCGGATCCGACAACGGTTCGGCGAGCCGCGCGCACATCGGATACCGGTCGAACTCGCGGGCCAATGACGAGAGCAGACGGGCACGCGCGCCCTTGCCTTCGGGCGGCATCCCGGCCGCCCCCGCGATGAAATCGCGAGCCTGATGCGCGTGGGCGACGGCCACCGGCAGTCGCGCCGCCTGCAACGCGCATGCCGCGTGGGACTCGGCACCGCCGGACGACTCCAGCACGATGCGCGCCGGCGCCCATTCGGCAATCGCATCGGTCAGCGATTCGATGCCGTACGTCTCGTTCCGGTAACCGAGAATCACTCGCAACGACGAGACGTCGACCTCGAGGATCTCGCGCGTCACGCTAATGCCGACGAATACGCGCTCCGGCGTCAGTTCGTCGCCGTGCTGTCGCGCTGCCGCCTCATTGTTCATACGAATCTGCCCGTCGGGCTCGTCTTGCGATCCGGTCGAAGACAAGAAAAATGGGGCGTTATTGTTCGCCACTAGAACTGTCATAATCTAAATGTAATATTCACGGACAGAACCGGTTCCATTCGCGGCGCGGCTCAACCCGAGCCATCGCGGTCGGCCCTCGACGTGTTCCATGCCGACGGTACCCGGCCCTCGCATCGACACCCCCGATACCCGCATGACACGACAACGCCCTTTCATCCGCTCACTAATCAGGAATCCTGACCCTGCGACTGCTCGAACGACGACCTGTCGATCAGAAACCGGTCGCGATCCTGACCACGCAGCCATGCCGGCTCGCGGCCCACGCCGCACCACGTCTGCCCCGTCCGCGGGTCGAAATACTTTGCCCTGCGCTTCCGGGCGCCGGCCGCACCTGCCGGGAATACATCCTTGTACGTGAACCCGAATTCCTCGATGCAGCGCCGGACTTCGAGCAGCACCGTCTCCGATATGGCGAGACGCTCGCGTTCGAGCTGCTCTTCGAGCAGCGCCTTTTTCTCCATGAACGACTTGTATATCAGCATGCGATTTTCCCCTCAATTCGGCTCTTTACAGGACTTCACCGAGACGTTGCCGGCACATCCAAGCGTAATCACGCTGCCGCTTCGTATTGACAACGTTTGTCAACAACAATCGTTGAAAACAGATGATTCATACGTCGTTAAAGGCTGTTTTTGCCTATGATTAGCATGTTTTATGCGTTCAAAATTGTTGACAATTACGAACATGAAACGATGCGAACATGCGCGGCAAACCACCGGCCGCCCGCCCTCGCACCGTTCGTCAGAATCCTCCGACCCACGCTCGATGCAGCACGATCGACCTGCTCGCTAACAAAGGAGTGCGAATCATGAACGTTTTATATCTCGAGGACGACAACGCATATGTCGAAATGATCACTTCAATACTCGAGAAATCCGGACACCGCGTGCATGCGGTCGGCAACGGCTGTCACGCGATCCGTCACCTGGAGAACGCGGTCGTCGACCTGCTGATTCTCGACTGGCAAGTGCCGGGGCTGTCGGGGTTCGAGGTACTGAAATGGACGCGCGAGCGCATCGGCGGACGCTTGCCGATCCTGTTCCTGACGAGTCGCGTTCGGGACGACGAGATTTTCTCCGCGATCAACGCCGGCGCCGACGATTACATGGTCAAGCCGATCAACCAATTCGAACTGCTGGCCCGCGCCAACGCGCTGCTGCGGCGCGCGTATCACAGCGGCGGCGCGCCGCAGGACGCCCTCGATATCGGCGGCTACCGGATCGACACGAAGGCGCGGACCGTGCTGCTCCATGGCGAGCATGTCCGGCTGACGCCGCGCGAATTCGATCTCGCCGTGCTGCTGTTTCGCAACCTCGGCCGCATCATGCCGCGCGACGCGCTGATCCTTTCATTGTGGGGTCGCGACATGACCGGCGTATCGCGTAGCCTCGACACGCACATCTATCGGCTCCGGATGAAGATGGCGCTCCAGCCGTCGAACGGCGTGCGACTCAGCGCGGTCTATACGCTCGGCTATCGGCTCGAAGCGATCTGACGCTCGACGGCGGCCACGCCCGTTCCGCCCTCGGACGGCATCGCCGGGCTGCCGCGTTCGTCGGCCGCCGCATGCAACGGCGCGTCGCGGCGTGAGGCATTGCACCACCGCGTGCAGAAGACTATTGCGTCATTCGGATTGATCGCCGCGCGACGCCCCGCCCGATCGGTCGAATTCCGCTGCCGCCCCCGGCCAGCAAGGCGTCCCGTATCCCCCACTACCTGTGCGGCTTTCGATTGTTCCGCCATCGCGACAATTCAATTCGCGTCTGCCGCATTTATCGCGACGGAACAGATACCTAGAGTAAACCCTGTCGCGCACCTCGTTGCGCATCGAACAGATCCCGCTTGATGGGACCGGGGCAAGCGCTCAAGCGCCAGCTCCGACAGTGCAAAGCATGGGATCTGGGTAAGCGCTGAAACGCTAACTCATATCGACCGCAAAGCATGGGATCTGAGTAAGCGCTGAAGCGCTAACTCATATCGACACAGGAGCTACACCATGAACCGCCGCCACCTTCTCTCCGCCCTGGCCCTCACGCTCGCCGTGTCCGCCCCGGCCTTCGCCGATTCGGGTACGCCGCATGCCGGCGACTACAGCAATACGTCGTGGTACTCGCAGCACTACGGCCCGCGCACGCGCGCCGAAGTCAGCGCGGAAGTCGAGCAGGCCCGCAAGGACGGCACGCTCGCGTACCTGCGCAAGGCAAATTCGTACCCGCAAGGGCTCGAACTCGCGCAAGGCCCGTATCGCTCGATGCCGGAAAGCAACCAGCTCGCCGGCGGGGGCCGGTAAACGTGCAACGCCGCGCAGCGGGGTGCCCCGTGCGCGGCGTCGCGACACACCTATCGACGACTCGCTGAGTCAGTCAGTTGCAGGAGCACATGATGAACGACCAACTCCCTTCGCCGCTCGATCACTGGGACGACACCACGCCGGTCTGGACGCCTTTCCGTTCGGCCCCGCACTCGCATTGACCGCCGACTGAGCCGTCGCCTGGCCCTCAACGGCGCGGCACCCCGTCGCGCCACTCGCCCCAGTGCGTCACGATGTCCTGCACGAGCGGGTTGCCCGCGCGATACAGGTTTTCGGTCGCCGGAGCGAAGCCGCCCTGGTCCGCGTAGTTCAGCAGGTTGTCGGCACTCGTCTGCCCCGCATACGGCCGGTCGAAATCGGACCCGGTACGCAGCACCGCGACGCGCGACAGGTCGACCCGCTTCACGCTCGCCGCACGCTTGAGCGCTTCATACGTCGCGTTGTCTTCCTGTGCGGTCATGCAGTAGGTGCCCTTGCCGTCGGTCAGGATCTTCGTCCACTGGCGCGCGCGCTCGCCGATCAACGTGCCCGAGAACCACGTGTTGCCCGATGACGTATCGCACTGGATCACCGTCGGCGGCCGGTTCGCCGGCGCATACGTGAACTTCGCGCGCGCGGCCTGCGCCTGCGCGCTGTCGGCGAGCACGACGTTGCGCGACAGCGCGACCGCGGCGTCGGTCAACTGCGGATTGAGCTGAAACACCTCGGTGCGATAGTCGAGCGGCGGCTTGTCGTTCGGGCTCTTCGTGTTGATGCCGAGAAAGCCGGTATTCCAGCCGGCCGGAATCTCGCGTGCATCGAGCTCCCACTGCAGGCTGAAATCGACGAGGTACTTCGACCACGCGGCCGAGCCGACCGTGCCTTGCGCGGGGTCGACGCCCGCGATGCCGGAGATCAGGAAATACGTGCGACGCAGATCGAAGCGCTGCGAGAACGTGAGCGCCATGATCGTCGCCGACGCGTTCGCATAGCCCATGCCGGTCGTGACCACGCACACGTCCTGCTTGTTGCAATGAACGTTCGGGTAGTCGGGCGACAGGCCCGGCACGGCGATGTCGCGCCACGGGCCGAGCCGGTCGAGCCATGCCTGGCCTTCCGGACCGAACATCGTGATGATCATGACCTTGACCGGGCGGCCCTGTGCACCGGTCTCGGCGAATGCATTGTTGCCCGCGTTGTTGCCCTGGTTGTCCTGCGCGATCGACGGCGCGGTTGCACAGGCTGCGAGCGAGAATGCAGCGGCGGAAAGAATGGAGCGAGTCAGCATCGGCGTTCCTTGTTTCGATGATGTTGGGTGAGAACGGCTCTCGTAGACTGCGCGACGGAGTATAGAACGGGCGTGCGCGTTGCGGAACCCGACTACGAAACGACGGCCGGTGCGTCGGTTCGGGTGCGGCGCACGCGGGAAGCACAACGGAAATTCGCTCCGTACGTCGACATACCGTCAGGAATACTATCCGGTTGATCGCCACCGACACGTCGATCGCACTTGCGTGCCCGTCGCCCGGCAAACCGCTACAGCCGTGCCAGTCCTGCCACCCCATACCCCAGCACGACAAGCGCCGCGACCACGTGGCTCGCCGCGAGCAGCCCCGGCGACTTCACGATCCGGCCGATCACGCTGCCGCCGAATGCGAACACCAGCTGCCCCGCGAGGCTGCCGGCAAACACGCACGCAGCACCGAGCAGCCAGTGCCGCTGCGCGCCGGCGGCGGCCGTTGCATAGCCGTAGAACAACAGGATCGTCAGCGGGTTCGCCAGCGTGACGAAGAACATCGATGCAAACGGGCGGCTGCCCGGCGGCCGCGCATCGCCGTCGAGCGTGCGGCGGCGATCCCGCAACGCCTGCCACAGCATCCGCGCGCCCATCGCGAGCAGCACGAGCGCCCCCACCAGACGAAACAGCGACAGATGCGCCGCGAGCGTGCTCGCCAGCATCGCGCCGAGCGTGAACGCGACGACCGCGTAGCAGCCGTCGGCCGTCGCGACACCCACCGCCGCGCGCACGCCGCTTGCGGTGCCGGCGCGCATCCCGTAGTTCGCGATCATCAGCGCAACGGGCCCGACCGACAGCGCGATCATCAGCCCGAACAGGAAATCGTTCATCGGTCGTCGATGCCTTCGATCGAAGGCATCGATTCTAGCGAACGCAAAAATCTCCGGTGCGGCGATTCGGCATCACGCGACATCGACGCGCGCAGGCCCGTCCACCATCTCGCCGATCACGCCCGCGCGGTCGAAGCCGTCGGCACGGAAGCACGCGAGCACGTCGTCGACGGCCTCGGGCGCGCACGCGACCAGCAGGCCGCCCGACGTCTGCGGATCGGTCAGCAGCGCCTGCGCGACGGGCGGCAGCGTGTCGGCCAGTTGAACGTCCGCGCCGTACGCGGCCCAGTTGCGGCCCGATGCGCCGGTGAACACGCCGTCGGCCACGAACGCCTCGACGCCCGCGAGCCACGGCAGCGACGCGTAGTGCACGCGCGCGGTGAGGTGCGCGCCACGTGCGAGTTCGAGCGTATGACCGAGCAGCCCGAAGCCCGTGACGTCGGTCAGCGCATGCACGCCCGGCAGCGCAGCGAGGTCGGCGCCCGGACGGTTCAGCTTGGTGGTCGTCGCGACCATCTGCGCGTAACCCGCGGCATCGAGCTGGTTCTTTTTCAGCGCGGCCGACAGCACGCCGACGCCGAGCGGCTTGCCGAGCACGAGCACGTCGCCCGCACGCGCGGCCGCATTGCGCTTCACGCGCGACGGATGCACGACGCCGATCGCCGCGAGCCCGTAGATCGGCTCGACCGAATCGATCGAATGGCCGCCCGCCACCGGAATGCCGGCGTCCGCGCACACCGATTCGCCGCCGCGCAGCACGGCCGCGATCGTCTCGTGCGGCAGCACGTTGATCGGCATCCCGACCAGCGCGAGCGCGAGGATCGGCTTGCCGCCCATCGCGTAGACGTCGGACAGCGCGTTGGTCGCGGCGATGCGGCCGAAGTCGAACGGATCGTCGACGATCGGCATGAAGAAGTCGGTGGTCGCGACGATCGCCTGCTCGTCGTTGAGACGGTAGACGGCCGCGTCGTCGGACGTCTCGGTACCGACCAGCAGATCCGGGAACAGCGCGGGCGGCGTCGCGCGCTTCAGCAGCTCGGACAGCACGCCCGGCGCAATCTTGCAGCCGCAGCCGCCGCCGTGCGACAGGCTCGTGAGGCGCGGAACGGCAGGCTGGGCTTGGGTGGCTTCGGTCATCGTCGGCATCCGGTGAATAACAACACGACATTATCGACAATTCCGTGCGAGTGCGCCCGATGCCCACATAATGGCGGCGCACTCCCCGATCCCGCTGCCGCCCGCACCTTCCGTCCATGGATCACCTCTTCATCGGCCTCGTGCTGTGCTCCGCGTTGCTGCACGCCATCTGGAATGCCTTCCTCCACGTCAGCGAAGACCGGCTCGTACAGCTCGGCACGATGTCACTGCCCTATTTCGGGTTCGGCGTCGCCGGCGCCGCGCTGCTGCCCGCGCCGGCACCCGCCGCGTGGCCGTATATCGCCGCGTCGGCCGCGCTCGAGGTCGCGTACTGCTTCACGCTGGCGCGCGCCTACCGCAGCGGCGAGTTCGGGCAGATCTATCCGATCGCGCGCGGGATCTCGCCGCTGCTCGTGTCGGTGCTCGCGCTCGCTTTCCTCCACGAACAGCCGACCCCGTTCGGCTTCGCGGGCATCGCGCTCGTGTCGTTCGGCATCATGTCGCTCGCCCTGCGGCGCGGCTTCCGGTTCTCCGGTGAAGGCGTGCCGTTTGCGCTGCTCACGGGCGTGTTCATCGCCGCGTATTCGATCTGCGACGGCATCGGCTCGCGGGTGTCCGGCAGTGCGCTCGGCTACATCGCGTGGGTGTACGTGCTGTGGAGCGTGCCGCAGTTCGTGCTGGTCTGCGCGGTACGTGGCGGCCCGCGCGCGGTGCTCGCCTCGCGCACGGCGCTCACGCAGGGCGCGATCGCCGGCACGATCTCCCTCGCCGCTTACGGGATCGTGATCCTCGCGTACCGGTACCTGCCGGTCGGGACGGTGTCAGCGCTGCGCGAAACGAGTTCGATCTTCGCGGTCGCGATCGGCTGGCTCGTGATGCGCGAGCGGCCCGGCGCACAGCGGCTTGCCGCGTGCGCGCTGGTGGTCGTGGGCGCGGCGCTGATCCGCCTGTAGGCGGCGCGCGCGACACGCGTTCGTCTGCAGGTCGTGCCGACCTGCCAGGCGTCAGACCGCGACCGCCGCCCCGCCGAATGCCCGCTCGTCGATCGCCTCGGCGAGCGTCGCGAACGCCGTCGCGATCTCGTCCTCCGGCACGCACGCATAACCGAGCAGCAACCCCGGCGCCGCGCGTTCGCGGTCCGCGTAATAACCCGACAACGGTCGCACGACGATATTGCGTTCGAGCGCGGCCTGCGCGACCGCACGATCGTCGACGCCTTCCGGCAACTGCGTGACCAGATGCAGCCCGGCATCGCTGCCGAGCGCGTGCAGCGTGTCGCCATAGCGTTGCGCGACCGCGTCGAGCAGCACCTCGCGGCGCTGTCCGTACAGCGTGCGCATCTTGCGGATATGCGACACGAAGTGCCCTTCCGCGATGAATTCGGCAAGCACCGCCTGCTGCAGCAACTGCCCTTCGCGGTACAACTCGGCGCTCGCGGTCGCGAAACTTTCCGCGAGCGGCTCGGGCGCGACCAGGTAGCCGACCCGCAGCCCCGGGAACAGCGTCTTGCCGAAACTGCCGACGTAGATCACCTGCCCGGCCGTGTCGAGCCCCTGCAGCGACGCAAGCGGGCGGCTGCCGTAGCGGAATTCGCTGTCGTAGTCGTCCTCGATGATCCAGCAACCGTGCTGGCGTGCGTATTCGAGCAGCATCCGCCGCCGCGCGAGGCTCATCACCATCCCGAGCGGATACTGGTGCGACGGCGTGACGAGCATCAGCTTCGGCGGTTCGGCGAGATCGGCCGCCGACGGGGCGATGCCTTCCTCGTCGACCGGGATCGGCCGCGTCGTCAGCCCCGACACGTTCAGCACGCTGCGCACGCCCCAGTAGCACGGGTCCTCGGTCCAGATCGCGTCGCCCGGGTCGGTCAGCAGCCGTACCGCGAGGTCGATCGACTGGTGGATGCCGGTCGTAATCACGATCTGCTCGGGCGTGCAGCGCACCGAGCGCGACGTGCGCAGGTAATCGGCCAGCGCCTCGCGCAGCAGCGCGAGCCCGCCGCCCGGCGCGTAGGTCAGCAGGTCGGGGCGCAGCCGCCGCCAGTATTTGTTGTGCAGCCGCGTCCACACGCGAGCGGGAAAGCGCGACACATCGGGCACGCCCGGCATGAACGCGCCGCCCTGCCGTTTCGACACGCCGGCCCCTTCGACGAGCCGCGTACCGCGCGCCGACAGCCGCCGCGCGGACGGCTGCACGAGCGCCGGGTGGGTGGCGGTCGCGTCGGGCGGCGCGCCGACGATCTCGTCGGGCGCGCTGTCGGCCACGAACGTGCCGCGGCCGGTCGCCGAGTTCACGTAGCCTTCGAGTGAAAGCTGTTCGTAAACCTGCGTGACCGTGTTGCGCGCGATTCCGAGTTCGGCCGCGAGGAGCCGCGACGACGGCACGCGCGTGCCGGCCGGCAGTTCACGCGACAGGATCGCCTGTTGCAGCAGCCGGTGAAGCTGCCGGTAGATCGGCTGTTCGCCGCCTCGCACGAGGCGCTGCGCCAGCCAGTCCGACAACACGCTCGCGCGCATGATTGGCTCCTGAATATTTATTGAAATGGCTCTGATTGTCAGAGCCAAATGTGATTATAGTCGCCTCCATGGGCTGTCGAAGCGCCCGATTTTCACCTCACCGGAAAGAACATCAAGGAGATGACCGTGAAGAATGCCGACCTGCAGGCCCGCAAGAACGCCGCCACCCCGCGCGGCGTCGGCGTGATGTGCGATTTCTACGCAGCCCGCGCCGAGAACGCGGAACTGTGGGATGTCGAAGGCCGCCGCTTCATCGATTTCGCCGCCGGCATCGCGGTGCTGAACACCGGCCACCGCCACCCGAAGATCGTCAAGGCGATCGCGGATCAACTGAACAACTTCACGCACACCGCTTACCAGATCGTCCCGTACGCGTCGTACGTCGAGCTGGCCGAGAAGATCAACGCACGCGCGCCGGGCGATTTCCCGAAGAAGACCGCGTTCTTCACGACCGGCGCGGAAGCCGTCGAGAACGCGATCAAGATCGCACGCGCGGCCACCGGCCGTCCGGGCGTCATCGCCTTCTCGGGCGGTTTCCACGGCCGCACGATGATGGGCATGGCGCTGACCGGCAAGGTCGCCCCGTACAAGCTGAACTTCGGCCCGTTCCCGGGCGACGTGTTCCACGCGCCGTACCCGAACGCCGTGCACGGCGTGACGACGGCCGACTCGATCAAGGCGATCGAGATGCTGTTCAAGGCCGACATCGATCCGAAGCGCGTTGCCGCGATCATCTTCGAACCGGTCCAGGGCGAAGGCGGCTTCAACCCGGCGCCTGCCGAATTCGTGCGTGCGCTGCGCAAGATCTGTAACGAACACGGCATCCTGCTGATCGCCGACGAAGTGCAGACCGGCTTCGCGCGTACCGGCAAGCTGTTCGCGATGCAGCACTACGACGTGCTGGCCGACCTGATCACGATGGCGAAGAGCCTCGCGGGCGGCATGCCGCTGTCGGGCGTCGTCGGCCGTGCCGACCTGATGGACGCGGCAGCGCCCGGCGGCCTCGGCGGCACGTATGCGGGCAACCCGCTGGCAGTGGCATCGGCGCACGCCGTGCTCGAGATCATCGACGAAGAGAAGCTGTGCGAGCGCGCGACGCAACTCGGCGACGTGCTGAAGGCGAAGCTGAACGCGCTGCAGGCCGACGTGCCGCAGATCGCCGACGTGCGCGGCCCGGGCGCGATGATCGCGGTCGAGTTCCTGAAGCCGGGTTCGGGCGAGCCGGATGCCGAGTTCACGAAGCGCGTGCAGACGCGTGCGCTCGAGCGCGGCCTGCTGCTGCTCGTATGCGGCGTGTACTCGAACGTCGTGCGCTTCCTGTTCCCGCTGACGATCACGCAGGCCGTGTTCGACGAAGCGCTCGTGATCCTCGAGGAAGTGCTGAAGGAAACGGTCGGCGTGCCGGCCTGAGTTCCTGCCTTCCGAATGCGCCGCCGCCGTCGTCACGACGGCGGCGGCCTTTTTATCCGTCATCTTCAAAGCAGGCGATTCATATGAGCACTGTTCAGGAAACCCTGGCACTGAAAGATCCGTCGCTGTTCCGCCAGCAGGCGTACGTCAACGGCGAATGGCAAGGCGCGACGAACGGCGAGACGTTCGAAGTCCGCAACCCGGCGACGGGCGGCCTGCTCGGCACCGTGCCGGCGATGGGCACGGCCGAGACGCGTCACGCGATCGAAGCCGCGAACGCCGCATGGCCGGCATGGCGCAAGAAGACCGCGAAGGAACGCGCGGTCGTCCTGCGCAAGTGGCACGACCTGATGATGGAAAACGCCGACGACCTCGCGCTGATCCTGACGACCGAGCAGGGCAAGTCGCTGGCTGAAGCGAAGGGCGAGATCGGCTATGCCGCATCGTTCCTCGAATGGTTCGCGGAAGAAGGCAAGCGCGTATACGGCGACACGATCCCGACGCCGGCGAGCGACAAGCGCATCGTCGTGACGAAGGAAGCGATCGGCGTGTGCGCGGCGATCACGCCGTGGAACTTCCCGGCGGCGATGATCACGCGCAAGGTCGGCCCGGCGCTCGCCGCGGGCTGCCCGATCGTCGTGAAGCCGGCCGAGGCGACGCCGTTCTCCGCGCTCGCGATGGCCGTGCTGGCCGAGCGTGCGGGCGTGCCGGCCGGCGTGTTCAGCGTCGTCACGGGCGACCCGAAGGCGATCGGCGGCGAGCTGACGTCGAACCCGATCGTGCGCAAGCTGTCATTCACCGGCTCGACGCCGGTCGGCCGCCTGCTGATGTCGCAATGCGCGGCGACGGTCAAGAAGGTGTCGCTGGAGCTCGGCGGCAACGCGCCGTTCATCGTGTTCGACGACGCCGATCTCGACGCGGCCGTGCAGGGCGCGATCGCATCGAAGTACCGCAACAGCGGCCAGACCTGCGTGTGCACGAACCGCTTCTACGTGCATGAAGCCGTGTACGACCAGTTCGCGCAGAAGCTCGCGGCAGCCGTCGGCCAGTTGAAGGTGGGCCGCGGCACCGAGCCGGGCGTCACGCAAGGCCCGCTGATCAACGAAGCAGCGGTGCTGAAGGTCGAGGCGCACATCGAGGACGCGCTCGCGAAGGGCGCGACCGTCGTGACGGGCGGCAAGCGCCACGCGCTGGGCCACGGCTTCTTCGAGCCGACCGTGCTGACGGGCGTCACGCCGGCGATGAAGGTCGCGAAGGAAGAGACGTTCGGGCCGCTCGCGCCGCTGTTCAAGTTCGGCAGCGACGATGAAGTGATCCGCCTCGCGAACGACACCGAATTCGGCCTCGCCGCTTACTTCTACAGCCGCGACATCGGCCGCGTGTGGAAGGTCGCCGAAGCGCTCGAATACGGGATGGTCGGCGTGAACACGGGCCTGATCTCGAACGAAGTCGCACCGTTCGGTGGCGTGAAGCAATCGGGCCTCGGCCGCGAAGGCTCGCACTACGGCATCGACGACTACGTCGTGATCAAGTACCTCTGCCTCGCCGTCTGACGGTTCAGGGCCTGGCACCGCTTCGGTGACAGGCCCTGACCGCCCGGCCGGAACCGGGCGGTCCGACGCGGGCCGGCGTCCCTCTCCGTCGTGCCCGCGTCGTCTCGTTACGCACGAAGTCGCCCCGCTCTGCGTACCCTGTTTCGATCGCTGTATCCGCCGATACGTCGTATCGCGCGCGAATCTCGTTCCAGTCTCATTTCTCACTTCGCTGCACGCCGCCAGATTGAGCGCTCCGCCTCGATCCGGTTTGCACGCGCATGAACACTTCATCCTACGGCCCCCCAGTGTGCAGAGTCAGTGCACGCAGGAACCGCTGCAGCGGGTGGTGCCGTGACATACGTTAATAGTCTCCGACTTGACGGACGGGCAGTTATAACGCTCGGCCGCGTTCTGCTCGATACCCCTTCGCGTCGACCTCGATGATCGCTTTTGATCATCAATCTCCGTCGGACTCCAAAATAAGAATCGTACTCGTTCTATAGACAGAGAAAGTCTTACCGGCCACTGTCTATGGCTCGTCCATACACAAGGTATCCGAGTCCATGGAAGAAGAACATGCCGCCTACCCGTACTTTATTCGCTCATCGATCCGGCTTTACGCGATGGTGCAGCAGCGACACACCTCGCAGGCCGATGCGGAAACAGAAGCACTCGCGCGCACGCCTACGACCATTGCCTTCGCAAAATTTCACGATCGACCAATACGCGATTTATGACCCGGAGTCAGCCGATTGGGTCTTTACCAACTTCGATTGAGGACATAGCCATGAGCCGACGAGCGATCAGGAACGGCGACGCAACGACGACAGGTGGAATCGTTATCGCAGGCACTGCAAGCATATTCGTGGACGACAAGCACATTGCCTTGGATGGCGACAAAGCGACGTGTGGAAATTGCGAGGGAAGGTTCCCGATAGCGGGAAGCGCGGTATCCGTCGTCGGTGACGGACGTGCCGTAGCCGTCGAGGGCGACGCGGTACTTTGTCCATGCGGTCAAAACTTTTTAGTCGCGAGCAATGACTGCATGTTTTTCATTGAAGACAGCGGCGGCCATGGCTCGGCTACCCCCTTCATCGGATATTCGGCATTCCCACCCACGCGGTACGCGCCGGCATCGGACATTTACAGCGGTCAATTTGTGATCCGCGACGTGAGGACGAAGCAACCGTTAAGCAACGTGCGCTACTGGATCAAGGATCGATCCGGAAACGTGCATGCATCCGGCGTGAGTGATCGGCACGGCTGTACCGTGCGCGTACGAACCGAACATGCGGAAGCATTGAAGCTTGTAATCGAGGACTGAAACGATGGGAAACCAAACTACCGTCGCCGAGACAACAACAAACACCACCGCAGAATCGCAGACATTTGCCGATGTTGACTTGCGACCGATCTGCGAAAACATGACCAATTCGGAATTCCGCAAGGTTTTTTCCGTAGCGCAAGGACGAGCGATTGACCGGTTGACGATCCGCATTGCTGATTTACAAAAGTGGTCGAAGGTCGATAAGGGCCGGGTATTCAAATGGTTCGGTCGAAACGACGAGCGCACGCGTATGCACCTACTCACCGGCCTGACGAAAGTGCTTGCCGTGGTTCGAGCATTCAACGAGAACAATGTGGTTCGAAGCGGCAGCGCTGGCGATCTTGCGACGGGTTGCACGCCTCACCCACGAGGAACGACAAACGAGGCCGCCCACGTATGCGCGCCGGACACGGCAACACACACGATCGCCATCAGTGGGCGATTCTGCACGATGCGCCCGTGGACAGCGAACGCTGATTCGCACGTGTCAACTATCATTCACGAAGCCACCCATTTCCAAGACACCATGTCGTCGACCGATGACCAATACACGATTACGCCCTTGCTCCCCGGTTGGGGACGGTCAAACCCAGACTTGGCAATCAACAATGCCGACAGCATCGCGGGGTACGTTGTTGACATTGAATAAGGTCGTCACTGCCGCCGCGCTCGTGTTGAGCTGCGCACATACGGCGTTCGCATGCGATGGTCCGTCGAACATGCCCGGTTGGGATTTTGATGTTCGATTCGACAACAATTCAAGCGACCTATCTACCTCCGAACTGGCGAAGCTCTCCGTATGGTCGAACAACATGCGCAATCGCTTCCCCATCGTCGATGTGGTGTCGGTTGTCGGATTGGCCGAGCCGACGGAACGAAGCGCGCAAGAGCTTGCGCACCGACGCGCAGCGAACGTCAAAAGCGCGCTAGATCAATTCTTGATTCGGGGCGAACGAAATTCGATGATCGCGCGAATCTACAAGCTGCCGTTTCCTGCGAGCGAGTTTGATGACAACGGGCGGCGCGTCGAGATCACATTCGGCCCGGGATGCCCTAACCACTGCTGCCCGAACCTGAATCCCACACCCAGGGCGCAATGAGGTAACACGACGCACCCACGCCGGCCCGCGCGATGCGGGCTGTCTTCCTCCTGCCTCGCAGGTTCCCGCGATTAGCGGAACAGGTTGAGCGCCTCCACCAGCCGCGTCGCCTGCTGCTTCAGACTCTCCGACAACAGGAATCCAATTGTGCAAGCCTGCCGGACAGCGGCCAAAATCACGCCGTCGTATGCGAACCCAGCCCGCACAAGCGAGGCATTGCCGGCTATTCGAAATTCTGCAGTGACTCGTTCGGCTAGCAGTATCACGAATCAAAGATAAAGGTAGCTGCGCATGGATGTGCGACGACCCACGAGTAGCGCCACACAGCAAACTCATCAATCGCTGACCATGGAACGCATCCCGGATGCGGGTGTCCTCATTCAAAAATGCCAACAGCGCTGCGGGTACGATATCAATGGCGACTAAACTCCTGACCGCCGCCGCGCTCGCGTTGAGTTGCGCACAGGCAGCGTTCGCCTGTGACGGTGCGTCGAACATGCCCGCCCATTACATCGATATTGTTTTCGATGCGGATTCGAGTGCGATTTCTCCGACCGAACTCTCGAGGTTGTCGGCATGGTCGAGCGACATGCACAAGCGCTTTCCGATCATTGATACGGTATGGCTTATCGGACTGGCCGAACGAACCGAGAACAACGCGCAACAGCTCGCAACGCAACGAGCGGAAAACGTGATGGCTGTTCTGGATCGGCATTCGATCCGTGGCGAGAAAAGCGCCCTGGCGGGGAAGATTTTCAAGCCGGACGAATTCGGTCAATCCGGGCGACGCGTTGAAGTGAACGTCAGTCCGGGATGCCCCAACCACTGCTGCCCGAACCTGAATCCCATACCCAGGGCGCAATGACGTAGCAGGACACGCCCAAACCGGCCCGCACAACGCGGGCCGCCTTCCTCCTGCTTCACGCGTTCCCGCCATCACCGAAACACGTTCACCGCCTCCACCAGCCGCGTCGCCTGCTGCTTCAGGCTCTCCGATGCCGCCGTGCTCTGCTCGACCAGTGCCGCGTTCTGCTGCGTGATGTTGTCCAGGTGCACCACCGCCTGGTCGACCTGCGCGACGCCCGTGCTCTGCTCGGCCGTCGACGAGCTGATCTCCGCGATCAGATCCGACACGCGCTTCACCTGCGTGACGATGTCCTCCATCGTCTTGCCCGCGCCGTCGACGATCCGCGCACCCGATTCGACGCGCTCGACGCTCGCGCCGATCAGCGTCTTGATCTCCTTCGCCGCATTCGCGCTGCGCTGCGCGAGTGCCCGCACCTCACCGGCCACCACCGCGAAACCGCGCCCCTGATCTCCGGCCCGCGCCGCTTCAACGGCCGCATTCAGCGCAAGAATGTTGGTCTGGAACGCGATGCCGTCGATCACGCCGATGATGTCCGAGATCTTTCGCGAGCTGGCGGTGATGTCGTTCATCGTCGCCACCACCTCGCTCACCGCCTGCCCGCCGCGCCCGGCGGCTTCGCTCGCCGACACCGACAACTGGTTCGCCTGCAGCGCCGTCTCCGCATTGCTCGACACGGTCGCCGTCATCTCGGCCATCGATGCGGCCGTCTGCTGCACGCTTGTCGAAGCCTGCTCGGTGCGCGCGCTCAGGTCGTTGTTGCCCTGCGCGATCTCGTTGCTCGCGCGCTGCACGTTCAGCACCTGTTCGCTGACATCGTCAACCAGCCAGCGGAACATCAGCCCGAGCTGGTTGATCGTGCGCAGCGTCATGCCGATCTCGTCGACACGGTTCATCCGCACGCCGCTGCGGCTCTCGCCGGTCGCGACGCGCAGCGCCTCGTCGCGCAACTGCACGAGCGGGCGCGCAATCTGCGCATCGAGCCACAGGCCGGCCGCCGCCGCCACGCCGGCCGTCACCGCCGCGAACGCGGCGAGCCCGCCACCGGCCAGCCCGCACGCCCAGCCGCCGGCCACCACGACCGGCGCAAACACGCACAGCGCCGCATGGAGCCGCGCCCGCACCGACATCGTCTGGAACAGCGACATGAAACCGGCCACGCCCTTGCGGACGATCAGCCCCTTGTGAAAATGCCGGTTGCCGGCCCGCCCTTCGCGGAAGTCCTTGTAGAGCGCCTCCGCCGCCGCGATCTCGTCGCGCGTCGCCTTCGTGCGCACCGACATGTAGCCCTTCGGCTCGCCGTTGCGCATCACGGGTATCGCGTTCGCACGCACCCAGTAGTGATCGCCGTTCTTGCGGCGGTTCTTCACGAGCGCGGTCCACGGCTCGCCGCCCTTGAGCGTCGCCCACATGTCGGCGAACGCCTCCTTCGGCATGTCCGGATGCCGCACGACGTTGTGCGGCTGGCCCTCGATCTCTTCGGGAGAAAATCCGCTGACCTGGATGAATGCCGCGTTCGCGTAGGTAATGTAGCTGTTCGCGTCGGTGGTCGACATCAGCGTCGCGTCGTCGGGAAAATCGAATTCGCGTTGCGTGACGGGCTGGTTGTTGCGCATGGTGTGGAGCTCCGGGTAACGGATCTTGCGTCCGCTTGTCGATTGATTCGCGACCCTGCACATTGCGGTCAATCCGCATGCGCATTGGTCATGCTCCTGCACTTTCGGCAATTTTTACGAAAACATTATGCCTTGCCCGGGTAAATATGCATTAAAAATGCATCACCTTGCCTTTACCGAACAATCCGTTTACTGATGAAACTAAACACCAGGCCAGGCAACGGTTTGACGGATATTCGTCTGATTAATCCGCGTAATTCGCCCGATTCGATTCAATGCATAAGTGCAAAATCCTGAATACGAATATTTCTCGTTTCGCGTATTTTGATTGAATCGGAAAACCTGAACGCGCATTACGCGCGTCAATCACGATGTCACGATGCATCGATCGGGCGCGCACATGGCGTGCGCGCCCCGACGATCACCGGAACACGTTCACCGCATCCACGAGACGCGTTGCCTGTTGCTTCAGGCTCTCCGACGCCGCCGTGCTCTGCTCGACCAGTGCCGCGTTCTGTTGCGTGATGTTGTCCAGGTGCACCACCGCCTGGTCGACCTGCGACACCCCGGTGCTCTGCTCGGCCGTCGACGAGCTGATCTCCGCGATCAGATCCGACACGCGCTTCACCTGCGCGACGATGTCCTCCATCGTCTTGCCGGCCTCGTCCACGCGCCGCGCGCCCGACTCGACGCGCTCGACGCTCGCGCCGATCAGCGTCTTGATCTCCTTCGCCGCGTTCGCGCTGCGCTGCGCGAGCGCCCGTACCTCGCCGGCGACCACCGCGAAGCCGCGCCCCTGTTCGCCGGCGCGGGCCGCTTCCACGGCCGCGTTCAACGCAAGGATGTTGGTCTGGAACGCGATGCCGTCGATCACGCCGATGATGTCCGAGATCTTTCGCGAGCTGGCGGTGATGTCGCTCATCGTCGCGACGACCTCGCCCACCGCCTGCCCGCCGCGGCCGGCCACTTCGCTCGCCGACATCGCGAGCCGGTTCGCCTGCAGTGCGGTCTCCGCGTTGCTGTCGACGGTCGCCGTCATCTCGGCCATCGACGCAGCCGTCTCCTGCACGCTCGACGCCGCCTGCTCGGTACGCGCGCTCAGGTCGTTGTTACCCTGCGCGATCTCGTTGCTCGCGCGCTGCACGTTGTGCACCTGCTCGCTGACGTCGTCGACGAGCCAGCGGAACATCAGCCCGAGCTGATTGATCGTGCGCAGCGTCATGCCGATCTCGTCGACGCGGTTCATCCGCACGCCGCGCCGGCTTTCGCCGGTCGCGACGTTCAGCGCCTGGTCGTGCAGCCGCTTCAGCGGACGCACGATCTGCGCATCGAGCCACAGGCCGGCCGCCGCCGCCACGCCGACCGTCACGCCGGCAAATGCCGCGAGGCCGCCACCGGCGAGCCCACACGCCCAGCCCGCGCCGACGACCGCCGGCGCAAGCACGCACAGCGCCGAATGCACGCGCGCGCGCACCGACATCGTCTGCGACAGCGACGCGATACGCAGCAGCCCCGTGCGGATCACCAGCCCCTTGTGGAACCGGCGCTGGCCGGCCTTGCCGTCGCGGAACGCGCGATACAGCGCGTCGGCGGCCGCGCTCTCGTCGTGCGGCGCCCTCGTGCGCACCGACATGTAGCCCTGCGGCTCGCCGTTGCGCATCACGGGTATCGCGTTCGCACGCACCCAGTAGTGATCGCCGTTCTTGCGGCGGTTCTTCACGAGCGCGGTCCACGGCTCGCCACGCTGGAGCGTCGCCCACATGTCGGCAAACGCCTCGCGCGGCATGTCCGGGTGGCGCACCACGTTGTGCGGCTGGCCGACGAGTTCCTCGTTCGTGAAGCCGCTCACCTGCGCGAACGTCGTGTTGGCGTAGGTGATGATGCTGTCTGCATCGGTCGTCGACATCAGCGTGACGTCGTCGGGAAAATCGAATTCCTGTTGGGTAACGGGCTGGTTATTGCGCATGCAAGGCTCCGAAAGGCGGATCTGTCGTCCGCGCCGCGCTGAAATCACGCTCAGTAGCCGAAAAACGGTTTATCGCTTAACGACGGTCTTCATCTTACTGTCGGCATATTGGGGAAAAACCTTACCCTTTCATCG
The DNA here is from genome assembly GCF_024704855.1 of Burkholderia sp. HAN2018. Taxonomy (NCBI): domain Bacteria; kingdom Pseudomonadati; phylum Pseudomonadota; class Betaproteobacteria; order Burkholderiales; family Burkholderiaceae; genus Burkholderia; species Burkholderia sp. HAN2018. Next base: position 37,643 of record NZ_QOBB01000021.1, read on the forward strand.
AATAAAATATCCAATTCGTCCGCCGCCATGATTTCGATCAAATAATCCGGCAATAATCGCCGCGAGCGTTCATCCCAATGTCACGCCACGCTGCGCAACGACGTCGCGCGGCAGACCCACGCCATCGACCGTTGCGCGCGGCGAAACGATTCCGTTTATCCTGCTCCATTCAACCGGCATTCGAATTCGATGAAAAAGGCATTACACGAACTGAATCGGCTGTCCTGGAATACCGCGACAGTCGCGCATAACAGCCACAAAGGCGATCAGGCCGCGTTTTTCCGCGCGGGCGGCTCGACGCTCTATCCGGAAGAACGCGAACTGCTCGGCGACGTCGGCGGGCTGCGGCTCCTGCACCTGCAGTGCAACGCGGGGCAGGACACGCTGAGCCTCGTGCGCGAGGGCGCGGATGCGACGGGCGTCGACATCTCCGACGAAGCAATCGCCTTCGCACGGCGACTGTCGGCCGACGCGGGCCTGCCCGCGCGTTTCGAGCGCGCCGACGTGCTCGACTGGATGCCCGAGGCCGCCGCGCGCGGCGAGCGCTTCGATCGCGTGTTCACGTCGTATGGCGCGATCTGCTGGCTGTCCGACCTGAACGCGTGGGCGCGCGGGATCGCCGCGCTGCTCGCGCCGGGCGGCCGTTTCGCGATGGTCGAGTTCCATCCGTTCGCGATGTATTTCGACGAACAGTGGAAGCCGCACTACGACTATTTCAAAAGCGACGCGACCGAGGAGCCGACAGGCGTCGGCGATTACGTCGCCGTATCCGGCACGGGGCTCGGCGCGCAGCACGACCATCCTGGCGTCGTCGATTTCGCGAACCCGCATCCGAGCTACGAGTTCATGTGGGGCATCGGCGAGGTCGTGAACGCACTCGTGTCGGCGGGGCTCGCGATCGACCGCCTGACCGAATATCCGTATTCGAACGGCTGGAAGGGCTTCGACGGCATGCGCGAGCTGGACGGCCGCCGGATGGTGCCGCCCGGTCACATGCCGAGCCTGCCGCTGATGTATGCGATCGCCGCGCATCGGGAGGCCGCATGACGCGCCGCACCGCCGCCGAACGCGACGCGCTTTGCGCACGCCCGCTCACGCGCGACGAAGTGCCGCTCGTGTGGACCATCGACCGGCGCGAGATCATCGAGCACCTGTACGTGCTGCGCGACGGCGCGCTGCATCTCGTTCCGGAGTTCTACGACGTCGGCGGCTGGCCGGAAGGTGAAGCCGACCACTACACGCCGATCCTGATCGACTGCCACGATCGCGGCGGCTGGTGCCTCGGCATGTTCGACGGCGAACGGCTCGTCGCGGCGGTCGTCGTCGACAGCCGGCCGCTCGGCCCGCATCGCGACATGCTGCAATTGAAGTTCCTGCACGTGAGCCGCGACTGGCGCGGCTGCGGGCTCGGCGAGCAGCTCTACCGCGCGGCCCGCGAGCAGGCGCGCGCGATGGGCGCCGCACGCCTGTATGTGTCCGCGACGCCGTCGCAGCGCACGATCGACTTCTACCTGCGGCTCGGCTTCACGGTCAGCGCAGCGCCCGACCCGGCGCTTTACGCGCTCGAGCCGGACGACATTCATCTTGAAGGGCCGGCGGCCTGACGCGCCGGCACGCGTATGAAGCGCGGGATGTCCCGCCTGACCTCGGCTGCCATCGGCCATCGCGCAATCACGGAGAGCAAAATTGCAGGACGAAGCACAGTCGCCAACCATGCCGAAGATCCTCGTCAGCATGTGCGTGGTCGGCCATCCGGTGCGTTACAACGGCTCGGCCAAGACCGCCGCGCACGCGGCACTCGAACGGTGGCAGCGCGAAGGGCGTCTCGTGCCCGTCTGCCCCGAACTGGCCGGCGGCTTCAGCGTGCCGCGCCCGCCCGCCGAAATCGCCGGCGGCGCATCGGGTCAGCAGGTGCTGTCGGGCGCCGCGCGCATCGTCGACGTGAACGGCACCGACGTGACAGCGCCGTTCGTCTCCGGCGCGCAAACCGCGCTGGCCCTCGCGCGCACGCACGGTTGCCGCTTCGCTATCCTGGCCGACGGCAGTCCGTCGTGCGGCAGCACGTTCATATATGACGGGAGTTTCGGGAACCGGCGGCACGCGGGCGCCGGTGTCACGGCGGCGTTGCTGCGCGAGCACGGGATCGAGGTGTTCGCGGACACCGAGATCGACGCGCTCGAGGCGCGTCTCAGGGAGCTGTCGCAGGCCAGTTAACGACGATGCGCGGCACGAGCATCCTCGTGCCGCGCATCGTTTCCAAAGCGGCGAAGCGGTCGAGCGGCAAAGCGGCTCATGGCCGCCGCTTCGCCGCGAGACATGAGACGCGGGTCAGACGCGTTCGATCGCGATCGCGATGCCCTGACCGACGCCGATGCACATCGTGCACAGTGCGAAGCGGCCGTTCGTGCGATGCAGCTGGTACATCGCGGTCGTCACGAGACGCGCGCCCGATGCGCCGAGCGGATGGCCCAGTGCGATCGCGCCGCCGTTCGGGTTCACGCGCGGATCGTCATCGGCGACGCCGAGCATGCGCAGCACCGCGAGACCTTGCGATGCGAACGCCTCGTTCAGCTCGATCACGTCGAACTGGTCGATCGTCATCCCGAGCCGGGCGAGCAGCTTCTGCGTGGCCGGTGCGGGCCCGATGCCCATCACGCGCGGCGCGACGCCGGCCGTCGCGATGCCCAGCACGCGGGCGCGCGGCGTCAGGCCGAAGCGCTTTGCGGTTTCCTCGTTCGCGAGCAGCAGCGCGGCGGCACCGTCGTTGACGCCCGACGCGTTACCGGCCGTCACCGAGCCGTCCGGACGCACGACGCCCTTCAGCTTCGCAAGCGTTTCGAGCGACGTCTCACGCGGATGCTCGTCGCGCGACACGACCACCGGATCGCCCTTTTTCTGCGGAATCGTGACCGACACGATTTCCTCGGCGAGCGTGCCGTCCTGCTGCGCACGCGCAGCCTTCTGCTGGCTGCGCAGCGCGAACAGGTCCTGGTCGGCGCGGCTGACGTGGTAGTCGACCGCGACGTTCTCGGCCGTCTCCGGCATCGAATCGACGCCGTACAGCTGTTTCATCAACGGATTGACGAAGCGCCAGCCGATCGTCGTGTCGTAGATGTCGGCCTGGCGCGCGAATGCGCTCGCGGCCTTGCCCATCACGAACGGCGCGCGCGTCATGCTCTCGACGCCGCCCGCGACCATCAGCGCGGCCTCGCCGGACTTGATCGCACGGGCGGCCACGCCGACCGCGTCCATCCCGGAGCCGCACAGGCGGTTGATCGTCGAACCCGGCACGCCCTGCGGCAGCCCCGCGAGCAGCGCGGACATGCGCGCGACGTTGCGGTTGTCCTCGCCGGCCTGGTTCGCGCAGCCGTAGATCACGTCGTCGATCGCCGTCCAGTCGACGTCGCGGTTGCGCTCCACGAGCGCCTTGAGCGGCACGGCGCCCAGATCGTCGGCGCGCACGCCGGACAGTGCACCGCCGTAACGCCCGATCGGCGTACGGATCGCATCACACAGAAAAGCTTCGGTCATCAGTCTCTCCGCTCCCAGGACAGGCTGGGGAATGAACAGGGCGCGCCCCTTGCATTGCCCGCCGGGATGCGCTTAAATGTTCTATATACGAACATAAGATCGTGTATCGAACGTTCAACGCATCATAGGGAGTGCGGGGACGACCTGTCAAGCGCCCGGTCCGCCGTGCGGTTGGCGTGTCGGGCCCCGTGCGCTATCTTCTCGGCTGCACGATATTCCAGGCGCTCATGACAACCGAAGACACTCAGACGAAACCCGGCGACTCCTACGTACAGTCGTTCGCACGCGGCCTCGCGGTGATCCGCGCGTTCGACGCGGCCCGTCCGGAGCAGACGCTCACCGAGGTCGCCTCGGCCACCGGGCTCACGCGCGCGGGCGCGCGCCGGATCCTGCTCACGCTGCAGACGCTCGGCTACGTCGAGGCCGATGGCCGGCTGTTCCGGCTCACGCCGAAAATCCTCGAGCTCGGCTTCGCGTACCTCACGTCGATGCCGTTCTGGAATCTCGCCGATCCCGTGATGGAGCAACTGTCCGAGCAGATCCACGAAAGCTGCTCGGCCGCCGTGCTCGACCGCACCGAGATCGTCTACGTGCTGCGCGTGCCGACCCGCAAGATCATGACGATCAACCTGTCGATCGGCAGTCGTCTGCCCGCGTACTGCACGTCGATGGGCCGCGTGCTGCTGTCCGCGCTCGACGACGCCGCGCTCGACGAAACGCTCGCGCAAAGCGGCATCCGCGCGCATACGGCGCGCACGATCACCGACCTCGGCGAACTGAAGGCGGCGATCGCACAGGTGCGCCAGCAGGGCTGGGCCGTGGTCGACCAGGAGCTCGAAGTGGGCCTGATGTCGCTGTCCGCGCCAATTCGCAACCGGCGCGGGCAGATCATCGCGGCGATGAACATCAGCGGCAACGCGCAGCGGCATACCGCGAAGCAGATGGTGAAGGAGTTTCTCGAGCCGTTGCAGCAGGCCGCGCAGACTGTGTCGGAGCTGGTGGCGCGGCGCGGGTGAGCGCCGATCCGCGCGCGGGTACGGATACAAGCACGCCGCGCGGCGTGAAACGACGCGCGGCGCCCTGTGTCGGCCGGCGCGACGGCGTTGTCCAGGACAGCCGCCCGCTCGCAGGCGTACCGGCGCGCCGGTGGCGGGCCGTGCTTCAGCCGTTGCCGGCGAATGCGTCGCCCATCGGCTTCGTCCGGATGCCCGGGGCCAGCCGGGTCCAGGGCAACTCGGCCGGATCGGCCGTCATCGGGCCCGGCGCCGTGGCAACGAGCACCGCCTCGGCGATCCCCTGGAAGTCGGCGCGAAAATGCACCGAGCTCTTGTTGACGAGGATGCGCATCGCTTCCGGCTCGACGCCGCCCACGCGATAGAGATTGCGGTCGAGCATCTGCGCCTTGCCGCTGCTCACCACGATCAGCACACCATCGATCCGCAGGCAGGCGACGGGGCCGATATCCGCGCGCATGCCGTTCATCATCGGGCCGTCGTACCGGCATACGCCGTCCGACAACTTCACGACCTCGAAACGCGCGTGGACCGGCTCGTCGCCGGGCACGCCGGAAACGCCGCCGAGCGCCAGCTCGACGAACGCCCCGACCCCGGCGCGATGAGCCGCCGCGGCGGCAGCCGGGTCCCAGATCAGGCCGATCGCCGCCTCTCTCGCGCCATTGCGCAGCAACGCCCGCAGCATGCCCGTCGTATTCGAGTCGCCGCCCGCGCCGGGGTTGTCCTGCGTATCGGCGATGACGACCGGCTTGCCGGCCCCGTCGGCAAGCCGCATCGCTTCGCGCACGGCGGCATCGGGCGACAGGAACGGCACCTGCCACGCGGCCTCGTCCGCCAGCATCCTGTCGTAGAGCGCCTGCACGGCGGCCTCGGCCGACGCGGCGTCATCGCCGTAACCCCAGATGACCGGGCCGCATTCGGGAAAATCGGCCGCCGGAAAACCCGGCGCGAACGACAGCGATACCACGGCCCCGGTTTCCAGCGCCGCGAGCTGCGCATACATGCCGCGCGAAGGCTCGAGCAGCGTGCACATGCCGTTGATCGGGATCAGGAATGGCAGCCGCCGTGCCGCGCGATGCAGCGGGCGGCCACCCGCCGCCCGCGAGACGAGCAGGCGCTCGAGCAGCACGGCCGCGCGTTCGCCGGTCTCGGCCATGTCGACATGCGGATAGGTGCGGAAGGCGACCAGCGCGTCGGCCTCGTGCAGCATCTTCGCGGTGACGTTGGCATGCAGGTCGAGCGACGCGACCACCGGCACGGCCGGGCCGACCGCGGCGCGCACGCGCTCCAGCAACGTGCCTTCGCCGTCGTCGGTATGCTCGGCGACCATCGCGCCGTGCAGGTCGAGGTACACCGCGTCGTAGCCTCCGCTGCGAACCGCCGCGAGAATTTCGCCGGCAATGCGCTCGAACGCATCCTCGGTCACGTGGGCCGACGGGCTCGCGCCCGCCCAGATGACCGGCAGCAGGGTCCAGCCGCGTCGCTCCGCCGCGACGATGAATCCGCCCGCGGGAATGTTGACGTCGCGCAGCGCAAGCACGTCGTCGCCCCGCACCATGGCCGGGAAGCCCTCGCCGCGCTCGAAGTTCGCGTAAGCGGCTTTCGACGGCGCAAACGTATTGGTTTCATGCTGAAAGCCGGCAATCAAGATCCGCGTGTTCAAAAACGTGTCTCCGGAAATAGGTAGTCAAGGCACGGGCCGTGCTGCGCCGCGACGGAGGTCGCGAGCGCTTGCGCGCCCGCGATATCACGCCGTCGCCAATGCGTCCTGCGGCGCGGGCAGCCGGTTCGCCACGAGCACCGCGGCGCCCGCGACCAGCAGCGCGACCATGACCAGCAGGCCGGCTGCCATGCTGCCCGTCGCCGAGTGGATCGCACCGATGATGGTCGGGCTCAGGAAGCCGCCGATCAGGCCGATCGTATTGATCAGCGCGATGCCGCCCGCAGCCGCGTCGCCCTTCAGGTATTGCGACGGAATCGCCCAGAACACCGTGTACGCGGCCCAGATCATCGACGTGGCGATCGTCATGCCGACCAGTGAAATGACGAGATTGCCGTTGGCCGTCGTCGCCACGGCCAGCGCGATCGCGCCGATCAGGGCCGGCACGGCGCTGTGGAAACGGCGTTCGCCGCGGCGGTCCGACCGGCGTCCGATGACGATCATCGCGATCGCGGCGCAGACGTACGGGATCATCGAGTACAGCCCGATCTGCATCGTGTCGGTCACGCCGTCGGCCTTGAGGATCGACGGCAGCCAGAAACTCACCGCGTAGATCCCGCAGATGATCGTGAAGTACGCGAACGCCAGCAGGTACACGCGCGGGTCGCGCAACACCTGTCCGAACGAGTGATGACCGGCGCCGGGTGCGTGCAGCTCGGCGGCGAGCAACCGCTTCTCGTCGTCGGTCAGCCAGGCTGCGTCGGCCGGCCGGTCGGACAGGACCTTGAGTGCGAGCGCGCCGAGCAGCACGCACGGCAGGCCTTCGACGATGAACATCCACTGCCAGCCGGCCAGGCCGTGGACACCGGACAGCCCGGTCATCAGCCACGCCGACAGCGGCGAGCCGAAGGCGCCGCCGATCGGGCCCGCGAGCATCACGACCGCCATCACGCCGGCCATGCGGCGCTGGCCATACCAGTAGGTCAGGTAAAAGATCATCCCCGGCGCGAAGCCGGCCTCGAACACGCCGAGCAGGAAACGCATCCCGTAGAAGGTGGTCTCGTTGTGGACGAACATCATGCCCGCCGAGGTCAGGCCCCACAGCACCATGATCCGGCTGATGGTCTTGCGTGCGCCGATCCGCGGCAGCAGCAGGTTGCTCGGGATCTCGAACAGCACGTAGCCGAGAAAGAAGATGCCCGCGCCCAGCCCGTACACCGCATCGGAGATGCCCAGGTCGCTCTGCATCGAGAGCTTGGCGAACCCGATATTCACGCGATCGAGATAGGCGAACGTGTAGCAGAGCAGCAGAAAAGGCAGCAGGCGCCAGTTCAGCTTGCGATACAGGGCCTGATGCGCCGGGCTGTCGGGCGCGACCGGGTCTTGAGGGGATGGAATGGCGGACATGCGCTCTCCTTTAGGGCGTATTGCTTCGAATCCCGCATCGATGATCGACTCCGTTCGAATCGTCGAGGAGCCGAAAAAGCAGCGCAATAGCAACCTAAGCGAGTTATCGTTGCTCAACGAGCAACACTTCAACGGCAAACGGACCGACACCATGCGCGAACTGAACCAGCGCCGCCTGCGCTATTTCCATGAAGTCCTGACGCACGGCTCGATCCGCGGCGCGGCCGACAGCATCAACACGTCGCCGTCCGTCATCACGCGGCAGATCCGGCTGCTCGAGGAAGAAATCGGGGCGCCGCTGTTCGAGCGCCAGCCGCGCGGCGTCCGGCCGACCGAAGCCGCGGCGCACCTGCTCGAATACTGGCGCGGCTGCCGCTCCCAGCAGGAACTGTTCGAAGACCGTCTGCAGGCGCTGCACGGCCTGCAACACGGCCAGATTCGCCTCGCCACCAGCGAAGGCTATATCGACTGCCTGATGGACGAGGTGCTCACCGATTTTTGCGCGCGCTATCCGAAGCTCGACGTCACCGTCGATATCCTTCCGGTCAGCACATTGCTGCAGGAAGTCGCCGAGAGCCGCGCGCATATCGGCCTCGCCTACAATCCCCCGGCGCATCCGGATATCGAGTACGTCGCCACCGCGCCGCAGCCGGTGGTGGCGCTCGTGCATCCCGGGCACCCGCTCGCCGTGCGGGGCCGGCCCGTCGCGGTACACGAACTCGCCGGGTATCCGCTCGCGCTGATGCCGCCGGCGTTCGGTCTCGGGCAGGCCGTGCAGATGCTCGCCTATGCGGAGAACATCCAGCTCCACCCGACGCTGACCACCAACTCGCTGGCCGTGCTGCGCCACTTCGTCAGGCGCAACGACGGCGTCACGCTGCTCGCGGCGTTCGCGGCCTATCAGGAACTGGAGGCGGGAGAACTCGTCGCCGTTCCCGTCGCCCATCCGCTGCTCGAGGCAGCCAACGCGCGGCTGCTGGTCAAGGCCGGACGCACGCTCGGGGTGGCAGCCGATACGCTGCTGCGCGGCATCCTTCGGGACATGAAGATGTTTTCGGACGCGGACGGCCGCAACGGCGGGACGACGGCGCGCGGCAAGCGTGCTGCCGTGCGTCGCGGCGGGCCATGAACGTCCCTGCTGACGATGCAGCCTGCGTCCGCCGGCCGTCTCCAGGCGGCCGACCCGGTGCAAGCCGGGGTCGAGCGGCGAGCGATTATCTGAGGAAACCGAAATTTCTCGACGATTTCGTAAAGGTCGGGTTCGTTGGACGCGACGCGCGCCGCTCGTCACGCGCCGAGCAACATCCCCTTGCGCACCGGCACTGCGCCCGTCACGCGGCCGAGCGGCGCGCCGGCCGTGACGAAACGGATCGCGCGGCGCATGTAGAACACGCCGTCGGTCCCGCTCGAGATCGTCGTGATCGCATCGGTCAGCGGATCGACGATGTCGAACAGCGGATCGCCGGCGCGGATCGTCGCGCCGATCGCCGCGCGGTGCACGAGGATCCCGCTCACCGGTGCGTAGAACTGCTCGCTGCCCGCGAGCGGCGTGGCCGGCGCGGCGAGCGGCGGCAGCGGCACGCGTTCGCCGCGTATCGCGCCGCGCCACACGAGATAGGCGACGAGCGCATCGGCATCGCGCTCCGCATGGTCGTACGTGACGTCGCGCTGCCCCCGGCACTCGACCGTCACGGCCACGGCGCCGGCCGCCATCGGCGTGCCGGCCGGCAAGTGCTGCCGCAACTGCGACCACAGCAGATGATGCGCATCGTCGAACGCGTGCCCGCCCGAATCCTCCGCGAGCAGCGACACCTGCGCGCCGAGATAGCGCGCAAGCGGCTCGACTTGCGGCCACGCGGTATCGCTCGTGTACACGTGCATCACCGCTTCGAGCGAGCAATGCAGGTCGATCACGACCTCGGCGTCGAACGACAGCTTCAGCAGCGCCAGCTGAAGCGCATCGAATTCCGTACGCGGTGCGATATCGTCGAGCGCCGCACCGACACATTCGCGCACGATCGCGCGATTGCGTTCGCCGTCGTCGCCGAGCCGGTCGCGCGCACGCGCGGCGATGTCCGCGAGCGGCAGGAAGCCGCGATTGAAGTTGCGGCCGCTCGCAAGGTCGAAACGGCCGATGAACTGCCCGAGCAGATGATGATTGAGGCCGACCGGGTTCGCGACCGGCACGAGCACGATCTCGGCCGCGAGCCGGCCTTCGGCCTCGAGCTGCGCGAGACGCTGCTTCAGCACGAACGCCGCGAGCATCGCGGGCGTCTCGTCCGCGTGCAGCGCGGCCTGCAGGTAGATCTTGCGGCCGGTGCCGGCCGGCCCGAAATGAAAGCTCGTCAGCGTGCGCTGCGTGCCGATCGACGGCGACAGGAGTGGCGTGGTGCGAATCTGCATCGAGGGTCTCGAACGGATGAAAACGGGGCCGCGGGTACAACGGCGCGGTGGCTCGGCGCTCAGTCGCCGTACGGGTTGAAGTCGAAATACTTCTTCGCGATCCGGTCGTACATGCCGTCCTTCAGCATCGACGCGATCGCGCCGTCGATCGACGCCTTGAGCGCCGTATCCGACTGCCGCATGCCGATGCCGACGCCGCGATCGCCCATGTCGAGCGGCGCGCCGACGAACGCGAAACCGTTGCCCTTCGGCGTGCGCAGGAAGCCGTAGTCGGCTTCCACGGTGCCGAGCAGCGCCGCGTCGAGGCGGCCGTTGACGAGATCGGCGAACACGTCGTCCTGGCTCTTGTACGGCACCACGCTCACGCCGGCGGTCGCCCAGTGCGCGAGCGCCCACGATTCGAACTGCGTGCCCGACTGCACGCCGACACGCTTGCCGGCCAGCGACGCGGTCGTGCTGCCGAGGCCGCTCCCGGGCCGCGCGACGAGCCGCGACTTGAAGCGGAACAGCTTCGACGAGAACAGGATCTGCTTCTCGCGCTTGTCGGTGATCGCCATCGACGACAGGATCGCGTCGATCTTGCGCGCCTGCAGCGCGGGAATCATCCCGGAGAATTCGAGCTCGACCCACTGGCAGCGCAACTGCGCGCGGCGGCAGATCTCGTTGCCGAGATCGACGTCGAAGCCCTTCAGGCTGCCGTCCGGCGCTTTCGAATCCATCGGCGGATAGGTCGGATCGATGCCGAGGCGCACGACGTGCGCGTCGAGTGCAAACGCGGACGTGGCAGCCCAGCCAAGGCACAGGGAAACGAGCGGGACGAGGATACGTTTCATGGTCGACGGAGGACAGGAAGGAAGGCAAACGGCATCAGCCGGACTGCCTGCGATCGTAGGCGGCACGGGCCGCCGCCGGAACCATCGACTGCCTTATCATGATCGGTATTTCCGATCACCGGCCCCGCGCGTGCCCATGGCGTTCACGCTCTCCCAGCTCCGCATCTTCCAGGCCGTCGTCGAGCACGGCAGCCTGCGCGCCGCCGCACGCGCGCTCGATCTCGCGCAGAGCGGCGTCACGCAGCAGCTGCAGAGCCTCGAGGCGACGCTCGGCGCGACGCTGTTCACACGCACCAATCGCGGGATCGTGCCGACGGCCGTCGGCCAGCGGCTGCTCGCGCGCTCCGGTTCGATCCTCGGCGAATGCGAGCAGGTCGAGCGGGAGATCCGGCAGTTGAGCGGCGCGTACGAAGGCACCGTCGCGCTCGGCCTCGTGGCCGAACCGCTGATCGACGCGTTCGCGCCCGTGCTGGGCGCGTTCCGCGCGCGCTTCGACAAGGTCGACGTGCACCTGCGCACCGGCACGTCGCGGATGATGATCGGCTGGCTGCGCGAAAGCGCGGTGGATTTCGCGATCGCACTCGTCGCGAAGCAGACCGACACGACCGATCTCGCGGTCACGCCGTTGCGTGCGTCAGCGCCGGTGGTCGTGTGCCGCAACGGGCATCCGGCGATGCACGCAAAATCGCTCGCCGAACTGGCCGGCTACGCGTGGGTGTCGACGCGCTCGCCGAACCTGAGCGCCGACCCGGTCGTGAACCGGCTGCTCGCGTACTTCGACGCGCACGGCCAGCCGCCGCCGAGGATTCTCGCGACCGTCGAAGGGATGTTCGAGACGCTGCAGATCGTCACGCAAACCGATTCCCTCGCGCTCGAAACCGAAGCCATCACGCGGCACGGGCCGTTCGCCGGCGCGCTCGCGAAGGTGCCCGTGCGCGAACAGGCCGAATCGCAGGACATCTGCCTGCTGCAGCGCGCGGCCGTGCCGCTGACGCCTGTCGCGCAGGAACTCGCGACGATGCTCGCGTCGTACCTGCGGATGGTGCGCGGGCGGTAAGCGCGTACTGCAGCCCGCCGCCCGCCGTGCTGTGCCGCGCGTCAGTCGATCGACTCCCGCGCCGTCTCGCGCAGCATCGCGACCGCGATCAGCGACAGCACCACGCACGCGGCCACGTAGCCGGCCGGCGCGAGCTTGCTGCCGGTCGTCTTCACGAGCCAGGTCGCGATCAGCTGCGCGGTGCCGCCGAAGATCGTCACCGCGAGCGCATACGCGATCGAGATGCCGGTCGCCCGCACGTGGCGCGGCAGCGACTCGCACATCAGCGCCATTTCCGACGCCGAGCCGAGCGAATAGAACAGCAGCATCAGCGCGGTCAGCGGCAGGATCACCGACAGCGTCGGGTGATGGTTCATCAGCCAGAATGCCGGGAACAGCAACAGGACCAGCACGCCGCGGCCGACGAAGATCGGCAGGCGGCGGCTGCCGAGCCGGTCCGACAGCCACCCGAACAGCGGGCACGTGACCAGCATCACGCAGCCCGACGCGACGCCGACGAACATCGACAGCTTCATCGGCAGGCCGAGCGTGTGGATCGCGTAGGTCGGCATGTAGAACGTCAGGATGTAGGTCGACACCGTGCCGCCCATCACCGTGAGCATCAGCAGCAGCACCGTGCGCGTGTGCTTCGAGAACAGCTCGTGCAGCACGCCGCGTTCGATCCCGTGATGGCTGTCGCCGGGCGCATCGTCCGCGAGCCGGCGGCGCAGGTACATGCCGACCGGCGCGATCAGCACGCCGACGAGGAACGGCAGCCGCCAGCCCCAGCTTTCGAGCGCGTCCTTCGTCATCGTGTTCGACAGCAGCGCCGCGAAACCCGAGCCCATCAGCGCGGCGCCGCCCTGCGTCGCGAGCTGCCAGCTCGCGCGGAACGCGCGACGCGACGTGCCGCCCTGCTCGAGCAGCGTCGACGTCGCCGCGCCGAATTCGCCGCCCTGCGAGAAGCCCTGCATCAGCCGCGCGAACACGACGAGCAGCGGCGCGGCCACGCCGACCTGCGCATACGTCGGCGCGATCGCGATCAGGCCCGTGCCGAGCGCCATCAGCATGATCGTCAGGTTCAGCGCGGCCTTACGCCCCTTGCGGTCCGCGTAGACGCCGAGCACGACGCTGCCGAGCGGCCGCGTGAAGAAGCCGGCGGCGAACGTCGCGACCGACAGCAGCAGCGACGTGGTCGGGTCGCTCGACGGGAAGAACAGCTTGCCGATCAGCACCGCGAAGAAGCCGTACACGGTGAAATCGAAGAATTCCAGCCAGTTGCCGATCACGGCCGCCGCGATCGCACCGCGCCGCGTGACGGCCGGTGCGCGCGGCGCGCCGACTTCGGCACCCCCCGTCGACGCGGGGTGCAGCGCGAGATGGTCTTTCTGCATCGTTGTCCTCTCCTCTCAATGCGGCCGGAAGCGCCGGCCGCGCGCCCCGCCGCCGGAATCACCGCCCGAGGTAACGCTCCACGAGACGCGTCCAGAACGCCGCACCGATCGGCAGGTTGCGATCGTTGAAGTCGTATTTCGGGTTGTGCACCATGCAGCCGTCCTCGCCTTCGCCGTTGCCGAGCCGCACGAACGAGCCCGGCCGCTGTTGCAGCATGAACGCGAAATCCTCGCTGCCCATCAGCAGGTCGGTCTGCTCGACCACGTGCGCGTCGCCGACCAGTTCGCGCGCGACCTGTGCGGCGAAATCCGTTTCGGCATCCGTATTGACGACGACCGGATAACCTTCGATGTACTCGACGCTGGCCGTCGCGCCGTAGCTCGCGGCCTGCGATTCGGCCAGCTCGGTGATGCGGCGCTTGAGCAGCGCGCGCACGTCGGGGCTGAACGAGCGCACGCTGAGTTCGAGGCGCGCGCCGTTCGGGATCACGTTGTTCGCGGTGCCCGCGTGCATCGAGCCGACCGTGACGACCGCCGGCTGCGCGGGGTCGACGTTGCGCGCGACGATCGTCTGCAGCGCCATCACGATGCTGGCCGCGACGACGACCGGGTCGACCGTCAGATGCGGCCGTGCCGCGTGGCCGCCGACGCCTTCGATCGTGATGATCGCCTTGTCGCCGGCCGACATGAACGGGCCGCGCCGCGTGAGGAACACGCCCGGTGCCGCGCCCGGATGGTTGTGCATGCCGAACACGGCGTCGCACGGGAAGCGTTCGAACAGGCCGTCGTCGATCATCTTCTTCGCGCCGCTGTCGACACCGTGCTCTTCCGCCGGCTGGAAATACAGGTGCACGGTGCCGGAGAAATTGCGTGTCTTCGCGAGCTGCTGCGCGGCGCCGAGCAGCATCGTCGTGTGGCCGTCGTGGCCGCAGGCGTGCATCTTGCCGTGCGTGCCGCTCGCATAGGGCAGCCCCGTCGCCTCGACGATCGGCAACGCGTCCATGTCGGCGCGAATGCCGATGCTGCGCGTGCCGTCGCCCACCCGCAGCGTGCCGACCACGCCCGTCCTGCCGACCCCGCGCGTCACCTGCCAGCCCCACTGTTCGAGCTTCTCGGCGACGAGCGCGGCCGTGTCGTGCTCTTCGTAGGCAAGCTCGGGATGGTGGTGGATGTGGTGACGGATCTCGCGCAACCCGCCGGCGGCGGGCATCAGATCCTCGATTTCGGTGAATCGGGTATCGGTGGTCATGAAGAGGCTCCTGCTGTTTGTCTGCACACGCAACCGGTGCGTGCGGGAAAGCGAGCCACTATATCGAGCCGATATCGGTTCAATAAGATGCGGAATTTTTCACCGCGATAAGGTTTGTTAATCAGGGTTAATACGGTCGTTGCTCGCCGTCCGTGCCTCATCGGATGCGATCGACACGCGCCCGTTGATTTTTGAGACAAACGGTCTATTATTCGCGCATGGACGTTCGAACTGATCCGCCTCGCCGTCGCGGCAGGCCACCGAAGCAGCATGAAGACCTCGTCGCCACGCGGGACATGCTGTTGCGCACCGGGCTGGAAGTGCTCACCGAGAAGGGGTTTTCGGCCACCGGGCTCGACGAGATCCTCGGGCGCGCCGGGGTGCCCAAGGGCTCCTTCTATCACTACTTCGACAGCAAGGAAGCGTTCGGCCTCGAACTGATCGACCGTTATGCCGACTTCTTCGCGCGCAAGCTGGACCGCCATTTCAGCGACGCGGCGCGCTCGCCGTTGCAGCGCGTGCGCGCGTTCGTCGACGATGCCCGGGACGGCATGGCCCGCTACGAATACAGCCGGGGCTGCCTGATCGGCAACCTCGGGCAGGAAATGGGCGCGCTGCCCGAAAGTTTCCGCGCGCGCCTGCGCACCACCTTCGAGGACTGGCAACGCCGCCTCGCCGATTGCCTGGCCGCCGCGCAGCAAGCCGGCGAACTGGCCGGCTCGGCCGACCCTGCCGAACTCGCCGCATTCTTCTGGATCGGCTGGGAAGGCGCCGTGCTGCGCGCGAAGCTGGAGCGCAGCGATACGCCGCTGGCCCTGTTCGCGCAGTTCTTCTTCAACGGGCTGCCCCGCCGCTGAATTTTTTTGCCATTAACTAGACGATCGGTCTAGAAAGGAGGACACATGTTTCAAGGCATCGTGATCGACAGGCATGAAACCGGCCAGCAAGCGCGGCTCGAGACGCTGGACGACGCGCAGTTGCCGGCCGGCAACGTGACGGTACGCGTGGGCTATTCGACGCTGAACTACAAGGACGGGCTGGCGATCACCGGCAAGAGCCCGGTGGTCCGCAAGTTCCCGATGGTGCCCGGCATCGATCTGGTCGGGGAAGTCGAGGACAGCACGCACCCGGACTATCGCCCCGGCGATCAGGTCGTGCTCAACGGCTGGGGCGTCGGCGAAACGCACTGGGGCGGCCTGGCGCAGAAAGCCCGCGTCGATGGCGACTGGCTGGTGCCGCTGCCGTCCGCCTTTTCGCCGCAACAGGCGATGGCCATCGGCACGGCGGGCTACACCGCGATGCTGTGCGTGATGGCACTGGAGCGGCATGGCGTGCGCCCGGACGACGGCGAGATCGTGGTGACCGGCGCGGCAGGCGGGGTAGGCAGCGTCGCCACGGCCCTCCTCGCGCGGCTGGGATACCGCGTCGTCGCCGTCACCGGCCGCCCCGCCGATGCCGACTACCTGCGGCAGCTCGGCGCGGCGGAGATCCTGGAGCGGGCGCAATTCAGCGAGCCCGGCAAGCCGCTGGGCAAGGAACGATGGGCGGGCGCGGTCGACGTGGCGGGCAGCCATGTGCTCGCCAACGTGTGCGCGACCACGCGGTACCGCGGCGTCGTGACGGCCTGCGGCCTGGCCGCCGGCATGGATTTCCCCGCGACCGTCATGCCGTTCATCCTGCGCGGCGTCACGCTCGTCGGGATCGACAGCGTCATGTGCCCGCGCGCCGACCGCCTGGAGGCGTGGCGCCGGCTCGCGTCCGATCTCGACGTCGGGAAGCTGGGCGCGATCAGCCACCAGGTCGGCCTGGGCGACGTCATCCCGCTTGCCGGGGAGTTGATCGCCGGCAAGGTTCGCGGCCGTATCGTCGTCGACGTCAACGCGTAACGTCGCCGCCGGCCACCGGCGCTTCGTTTTTCGGACGGCCGCGCCCGCGCATCGAGCGCGCCCGTGCCGTCTTATCCAGGAGACCTCATGACCGCCGCAAGCACCGCCCCCATCAGCCGCTTTCCCGTGCCCGCGCTCGAAGACCTGCCCGAGGACATTCGCGAACGCATCGCGGCCGTCCAGGAGAAGTCGGGCTTCATCCCGAACGTCTTCCTGACCCTCGCGCATCGCCCGGACGAGTTTCGCGCGTTCATGGCTTACCACGACGCGCTGATGGACAAGCCGGGCAACCTGAGCAAGGCCGAACGGGAAATGATCGTCGTGGCCACCAGCAGCGTGAACCAGTGCCAGTACTGCGTGATCGCGCACGGTGCGATCCTGCGCATTCGCGCGAAGGATCCGCTGATTGCCGACCAGGTCGCCACCAACTATCGCAAGGCCGACATCACCGCCCGGCAGAAGGCGATGCTCGACTTCGCGATGAAGGTGTCGCAGGCCGCGCACCAGGTCGGCGAAGCGGATTTCGACACGCTCAAGTCGCAGGGCTTCGTCGAAGAAGACATCTGGGACATCGCGGCGATCTCGGCTTTCTTCGGCATGTCCAATCGCATCGCGAACGTGACGAACATGCGGCCGAACGCGGAGTTTTACGCGCTGGGGCGCTGAGCGCTCGGCGGGCAGTCGTGCGCTCACGCGGGCGGGACGGCCACCGGGCTGCCGAGCTTCGCAGCGTTCTTTCATGTGCCGAGCCTGACGCTCACGCGGCATGACCCGATTCCGGCCGACGGTTTCGCGATCGTCTGTGCGCTCGCGATCCAGGCCGTGTCGCTGTACCGGATGCGTATGCCGGGCACCGTACCGATCGAGTGAGGCGACGCGGCTCGCAGGCCGGCGGCGCCACACCCTGCCGGCGAGCCGCCCCCTGATGGCCGTCCATGCCGCTCGCCCGCTCCGGCAGCGGCCCGGCTCCTTCAGCGCCCGCACCGCCTGCAACCCGCCTGCGATCCATCCGCCAGCTGCGCGACAGGAAACGGACACACACGCGATCCATCAAATGCGTGCACTATTAGGGTTTTGCCGTACCGGCGCCCGGCGCCTTCGACGTTCGTTCCACGCTCACCGTTTCAGACGCGAACCTCCCATGACGAATCAGCCTACCCAGACCGCGGCCGACCGGCCCGTTGACATGATCATCTTCGGCGGCGGCGGCGACCTGGCCGCCCGCAAGCTGTTGCCCGCGCTGTACATGGCGCACCTGCACTGCAACCTGCCGCCCGAGACGCGCATCATCGCGGTCGGCCGCCGCGACTGGGGCATCGACGGCTATCGCAAGTTCATGGACGAGCAGTCGCGCCCGTTCATCGACGAAAAGGCGTTCGATCCCGCCGCCTGGAGCCGTTTCCTCGACCTGTTCAAGTACGTGCTGATCGACGTGAACGCGCCGGACGACTACCTGCGGCTCGCGGAAGCGGCGCGCGGCGACGCGATCCGCGTGTTCTACCTGTCGACGTCGCCGGAGCTGTTCACGACGATCTGCGACAACCTGTCGGCCGCGCATCTCGTCGACAGGCACTCGCGCGTCGTCCTCGAAAAGCCGCTCGGTCACGACCTCGCGTCCGCGAAGGCGATCAACAATGCGGTCGGCAAGCACTTCGAGGAATCGCAGATCTACCGGATCGACCACTATCTCGGCAAGGAAACCGTGCAGAACCTGATGGTGCTGCGCTTCGGCAACCCGATCTTCGGGCCGCTGTGGCAGGCGCCGAGCATCCGCAGCGTGCAGATCACGGTGGCGGAGACGGTGGGTGTCGGCAGCCGCGCGGGCTTCTACGACCATACCGGCGCGCTGCGCGACATGGTGCAGAACCACCTGCTGCAGCTGCTGTGCATCGTCGCGATGGAGCCGCCGGTGTCGCTCGACCCGGACGCGGTGCGCGACGAGAAGCTGAAGGTGCTGCGCTCGCTGCGGCCGATGGCGCTCTCCGACGTCGCGCGCGACACGGTGCGCGGCCAGTACACGGCCGGTGCGGTCGACGGCCAGCCGGTGAAGGGCTACCTCGAGGAAGACAACGTGCCGGCCGACAGCCGCGCGGAAACCTTCGTCGCGCTACGCGCACACATCAACAACTGGCGCTGGGCGAACGTGCCGTTCTTCCTGCGCACCGGCAAGCGGCTGCAGCGCCGCCAGTCGGAAATCGTGATCGAGTTCGCGGACATGCCGTTCTCGATCATCCCGACCGGCCCGCGCCACTATAGCAACCGCCTCGTGATCCAGCTTCAGCCGGAAGAGTCGATCCAGCTGCAGATGCTCGCGAAGGAACCGGGCAGCGGGATGAACATGGTGCCCGTGAGCCTGAACCTCGACCTGCAGCAGGCGATTCCGGAGCGGCGCGCGGAAGCATACGAACGGCTGCTGATCGACGTGATCCGCGGCCGCCTCACGCACTTCATGCGGCGCGACGAGCTCGAAGCCGCCTGGTCGTGGGTCGAGCCGATCCTCGACGGCTGGAAGCAGCTCGGCGACCGGCCGCGCCTGTACACGGCCGGCACGTTCGGGCCCGCGGCTTCGTCGGCGCTGCTCGCGCGCGACGGGATGTCGTGGTCCGAGGAAGCGTAGGAAGCGCGGCACGCGACGGCATGTCGGCGGCGCAAGCGCCGTCGGCATGCCGGATCACATCGGCGCGCCCGCCGCGCACCACCCGCCTCCGCGCCGTTCGCTTCGGCCGGAGGACGTCCGCCGAGCCGTCCCGCGCGGAAACGGCGCCCGGCGGCAACGATGCTGCCGTCCCCGGCTACACCGTCCCCATCCACGCCGCCTTGCGCCGCGCCGGCGCATCGCTGCCGCCGCTCCCGCCGCCCAGCACCTCGATCATGTAATCGACGAACGACGCGATCCGCGACGAAATCGCGGTATTCCGGTAATACACCGCGTTGATCGGCTGTTCGACCTCGAGCGTCTGGCGCGCGAGCACCTGCACGAGCCGCCCGGCCTCGCGATCCTGCGCGGTCATGAAATCCGACAGGCAGACGACACCCGCGCCCTCCAGCGCGAGCTGCCGCAACGTCTCGCCGCTCGACGAACAGATGTCCGGCTCGATGCGGCACGCTTCGCCGTCCGCGCCGAGGATCGGCCACACGTTCAGCGATTCGGGCTGCGTGAAGCCGAGCAGCGTGTGCTTGCCGAGATCCTCGACCTTGCGCGGCTGGCCGTGCGCTTCGAGATATGCGGGGCTCGCGAAGATGCGCAGCCGGCTGTTGCCGATGCGCCGGCTGTGCAGCGTCGAATCCTTCAGCCGCCCGATCCGGATCGCGACGTCGGTGCGCCGCTCCAGCAGGTCGATGATGCCCTCGTTGCTGTTCAGTTCCAGCTCGACTTTCGGGAAGCGTTCGCGATAGCCGCGCACGAGCGGCACGATCACGTGCAGCATGAACGGCGTCGCCGCGTCGACACGCAGCCGCCCCGACGGCATCTCGCGCCGCGCGAGCATCTGCTCTTCCGCCGTCTCGACCGATTCGATGATCGCGCGCGCGTCCTGCAGGAACGCGCGCCCCTCCTCGGTCAGTTCGAGCCGGCGCGTGGTCCGGCGCAGCAGCGTGGTCTTCAGCTTCTCCTCGAGCCGCGCGAGCGTGCGGCTCGTGGCCGACACGGTGAGGTCGAGCTGCTGGGCCGCCGCGGTGATCGAACCGGTGTCGACCACGGCGGCAAAGGCCTGGAGTTCGTCGAGCGTGATCTTCATTGTTGATCTGAAATCAAAACAATTTGGTTTATAGACCAGTTTTTCCGCAAAAGTAAAGTCGGCACACTGCGATCCATCCTTACTGGAACCTGGATCCCATCATGCCACTCGCCCTGCTTGCGCTGACCATCAGCGCCTTTGCCATCGGCACGACCGAATTCGTGATCGTCGGGCTGATCCCGACGATCGGCGCCGATCTCGGCGTCAGCCTGCCGTCGGCCGGCCTGCTCGTCAGCCTCTATGCGCTGAGCGTCGCCATCGGCGCGCCGCTGCTCACCGCGCTCACCGGCCGCGTGCCGCGCAAGACGCTGCTCGCCGGGCTGATGGCGCTCTTCACCGTCGGCAACCTCGTCGCCTGGCAGGCGCCGAGCTACGAATCGCTGATCGTCGCGCGCGTGCTCACCGGCCTCGCGCACGGCGTGTTCTTCTCGGTCGGCTCGATCATCGCGACCACGCTCGTGCCGAAAGACAAGGCCGCCAGCGCGATCGCGACGATGTTCAGCGGAATGACCGTCGCATTCGTCGCCGGGATTCCGCTCGGCACCTTCATCGGCCAGCACTTCGGCTGGCGCGCGACGTTCCTGATCGTCGCGCTGTTCGGCCTCGTCGCGTTCCTCGGCGCGGTGGCGTTCGTGCCGCGCGGCCTGCCGCAGACGCCGCCGGCGCCGCTCGCCCGCCAGCTGCGCGTGCTGGCCCAGCCGCGCCTGCTGCTCGTCTATGCGATGACGGCCGTCGGCTACGGCGGCTCGCTGATCGCGTTCACGTACATGGCGCCGCTGCTCGAACAGATCGCCGGCTTCACGCCGTCGCAGGTCAGCCTCGTGCTCGTCGGCTACGGCGTGTCGGTCGCGTTCGGCAACGTGTGGGGCGGCAAGCTCGCGGATGCCGTCGGCCCCGTGAAGGCGCTCAAGCGGATCTTCCTGCTGCTCGCGATCGTGCTGCTCGCGCTGACCTTCACGATCCACGTGAAATGGCTCGCGGTGCTGACGATGCTCGCATGGGGCGCGGTCGCGTTCGGCAACGTGCCGGGGCTGCAGGTGTACGTCGTCAAGCAGGCGCGCCACTTCGCGCCGGACGCCACCGACGTCGCATCGGGCTTCAACATCGCCGCCTTCAACCTCGGCGTGGCCGGCGGCTCGTCGCTCGGCGGCCTGATCGTCGCGAACGTCGGCCTCGGCCACACGCCGTGGATCGCCGCCGTCGTCACGCTCGGCGCGTTCGCGCTCACCGCGCTGAGCGGCCGTCTCGACCGCCACCACGGGCTGCCGGAACGCACGGCCGAACCCGTCGAACTCGCTCATTGAACGTCACTTTTTGCAGGAGCCAACCAGCATGAACGCATCGACCCAACGTCCGCCGTTCGCCGGCAAGACTTTCGAAGTCCGTTACGACGGTCTCACCGCGCTCAACGCGTACGACGAGGACGGCCTCCACATGCGCTACGAGATCACCGAAGGCCCGTACGCGGGCGCGAAGGGTGAAGTCGAATACACGTGGCAGCACGTCGCCGGCGAAACCTACGCGATCTCGTGGCAGGAAGCCGACCGCGCGACGGTCGTGCATGTCGACGATTTCGCCGCCGGCACGTCGCGCTCGTTCTTCACCGCGGCGTCGCTCGATTTCTACCGCCTCGAAGGCAGCCTGCGCGCGGTCTGAACGGAGCCCGACCATGTCCACCTCACTCGAGAAACTCGCCGACGGCGGCTTCAGCGTCGGCATCGAACTGCCGCTCGACAACGACTGGTCGCCGGCCGGCGACGCGAAGCGCCAGCAACAGGGCCGCCGCCCCGGCGTGCCCGACCTGGCGATCCACGCGGAGCTTGCGCAGCTGGCCGACACGCTCGGCTTCCGCGCGCTCTGGGTGCGCGACGTGCCGGTGTACGACCCGTCGTTCGGCGACGCCGCGCAGGTGTTCGAAACGTTCTCGTATCTCGGCTACCTCGCCGGCATCACGAACGACATCCTGCTCGGCACGGCGGCCGTCGTGCTGCCGCTGCGCGAGCCGCTGCTGACGCTGAAATCGGCCGCGACGATCCAGGAACTGAGCGGCGGCCGCCTGATGCTGGGCGTCGCGAGCGGCGACCGGCCGGTCGAATATCCGCTGTTCGGCCGCGACTTCGCGTCGCGCGGCGCGAATTTCCGCGACCAGGTCGCGCTGCTGCGCGACGGCGCGCGCGGGCACCTGCCGCCGGGCCTCGAGGTGCTGCCGGCCGCGCGCTC